>NZ_LAJX01000007.1 GCF_000963695.1 Methylocucumis oryzae | reverse complement strand
AAGTTTCATCGTCGGTCATCACTTTAGTGATTTTACCGGTATATGGCACTGCTGAACCGGATACAATACCGCGCGTGGCTTTATGTGTTCTGACAGCGCTTAAATAAGCGCTTCCAGAATTAACGCCGTCAATATTTTCATTTAACGCATACCGGCCATTTTTTACTCCGGCTTGGTGAGAGACAATAGCCAATTTACCTTCGTTGCTACCTAAATCAAAAGGAATGTAATTAGCGAACGGGATTGCAGCCATAATAGTAGACATAATAGAGACAACCGCTCTATTAGTTTGTAGCGCTATTGGGTCGCTCGCTAAGCTTGACGCAGAATCAAATCCCCATGACGCAAGACCGAATTGCTGATTAGCACGTTGAGTAGTTGAGTACGCTTTTTTCATTGCGCACAATAACAAGTCATCGGGGAGAGCTTGCCCGTGATTGCTTTCATATTTTGATGCGCTATCAAATATGGCTTTGATAACTGATGTAAAGTGTTTAGACCCTATCTCGTCATGAAGAACTACCATTTCTTCAGGAACTGGCAACGCTGAGCTACGGCTTTGCATTTCCGCCATAAACGCGCCCACGCTTGCTGAGTCAAGCATAAATTTCTGTGAATGGGTTTCGTCATTCGCAGAATCTAACTGCATCCGCGAACCGTTCTTAAAGTTATCACGAGCGGCTTCTAAAAAAGCCCCTGCGCCCTGGTTTTCTTTACCAATTGCGCTTTTTTTTGCAAGTGCAGTCATATTTTCTTGCCTACTCTAGTTAAGTTTTTGAGAGACCGGCTAAAAACCGGAGTAGGCAGTATTATTTGACCGCAAAAACGGCTATTTTTGGCGTTTTTCCTAATTTGTTAATCAAAATCTAGGAATAAATCAGGGCGTTTATTGCAAACGTAGCGGATGTTAAAAGGCGCGATGTTGGTTAAGGTTTCTACCGTGACAATCTCAAACGCGATAAGTACGACTTCGCTAATAATTAGATAAATAACATCGTTTTTTTTAAGTTCTATGTCGGCGTCTTCGGGTTCGATTAAAAAGCGGAATTCTTCTAGTGATGGATTGTTAGCGTCTTGCCTGTCCATCATTTGTGACGGTGCGCCAAACGGTTCAGCAGGTAAGGCATAGCCATTATCAATAAAGTCCCAATCAACATCTTGCTCATCATCGGCACTAATCATGCCTAAACCGCCCAGTGTGGGCAATCCGCCAACTTCAGGCTCATCGGCCCGGTTAATGATTTTTCTTACGATGTGACAGTTATAGGTGTTCGGATGATTGATAACGACATTGCGTTTTATCCGATTGATAGCGTCTGGAACATTATTTAACATGGCTGCCGATGCATGAATTAAGCACGGCAACTACTTTATGTTTCAAAATGGGGTGGTTTTTGTCGCTTTCCTAAGCGCGAGAGCTGCGATAATTTTTTAACGCGTCGTTGATTTGCTTTTGTGTTGGCGTAATGCCAAAATTGTGCCATTGAGTTTCTTAGATTATTGATAATAGCTTGCTCATCACCCGTGTATTGCTTTGATTTTGCTTTCGCCTTTTTAGGCTTAGGCGCGGCCTTTACCTTTTCTTTGATTTTTTGCTTTTGTCGTTCGGCGCGTTCTTGTTGGCGTTGTGTCTTGGCGTCGGCTTCGTCGCGCTTTTTTTTGGTCAGATGTTTTAATCGTTGAATCGGCTCTTTTCGCTTGGCCTTTCGCCAGGTTTTCAGCGTCTTTTTGATTAAACCGTGCGGCTGCATTGGCTTCATCACTAGCCTTGGCTTTTTCCATCGCTTTAGTTAAAAACGATAAAATCATAGGCCCGTTGTCTATTTCAGCCATTACCCGCAAAACGTGTTTGCAGGCAATACCGCCTAGTTTCGGGTTTCTTATTTTCGGGTAGCCGGTTTCTTTTCTACCAGCGTTATAACCACCAATCGTAGCGATATAACGAAACCAATACCGATGACGCCCGCAATCGCAATCAAACTTAAGCCGACCATTCTTAAGCCTATTGGCCGATTGTTTTGCGGTGGTATTACCACTTGCCGCTTCCACGCTATAACCCAAAAACTCAACAACCACATGGTGACGCGTAACACCTGGGGTTGTACCCCCCGCATTGGTTATAAATTTAACAATCCCGTTGGAAAAGCTAAGTGGTACTGCTTGCTTAATTTCTTCCGATGCGCGTTTTCTATCATCGTGCCATGACAAGTCAATCACTTGTTTAGCAGTTATGCCTTTTTTAAATTGGCTTTTAACAACGCCTATGTTGTATTTGAAGGTTCTTAAATCTTCTAGCGTTATTGGCCTTAAAACACCGCCAATTGTCGTAAATAAAACCTTACTCGCATCCCAGTTACCGGTTAGAACATCCTTTTGATTAAGGATGATGCTACGCGGCTCTTTTGCGGCTTGTCTGCGTTGCTCTGCATCGCTTTTAAAGCGCTGTTTAGCTTCATCCGCTGCACCAGTTAATCGACCTAACCAGTCGGTATCCGCCATTATTCCGCCCAAACCGGCTTAAAGTTTTCGCGTAGCTCAGCAACCGATTCAAAGCCTGATTGCCGCTTTAGTTGGTAAAGCGTGGTGCTATTCGGCAAAACCATGCGACCTTGCTTTAACTCTTGGTCGATGTGATTTAACCCAGCCGACGCCATTACCGCTAACGATTCATCACGATTGCCGTACACACGCTTAGATACCAGTGTTAAATCGCGCACTTCATCGGGTTTAACGTCGTAATAAATTGCGCGGGTATCCCAAGCTGAATCGTGGCAACAAACTCACGAATTAAGCCATAGAATTTAGCGGCGGCAATAGTGTTGGTATCAATCATTTGTTTAATAACGATAACAACGCTTCAGCCATTTTTGACGAGACAGCATTAAATGCATCGCTCCAATTAAGCTTATGTTCGGCGTCTTTAAATTCTTCTTTCAAAATACTTGCGTACATAGCTGCTTTTTCCGCATCGCGCACCGGGTTATCGGGCGTTTTGTGCATCATCCGGCACGAATACTTAAGAGAATTACCTAATAAATAACCTTTAAATTGCTCTGGCGTTAGTTTGGCCTTAATAATATCGATGGTTTCAATGCCACCGGCGTCGTAATAAGTGCTTTTCGGGTCTAATGACATTTAACTTTCCTTATGCAATTTTTCATGCAAGGCGTATTCCATTAACGGCCATATTTTATTTACAGCATTTTGTCTGGCTATTTTTCTACCTAATTCTGCATCAAAATTTTCTGAACTAACAAACGCCGACTCCCCTGTCACTGTATAGCCATTTTTAAGAAGAATGACGCAAAACGTAAGAAGCTCAAAAGGGCTTTTGTCTTTTGGATTTAATGAGCGACAAACTGTCGCTCCACAAGGGTCACAAGCTTCTCTGCCCAACATGCCCTCAAAAGCCGTGAAATATTCTTCACGCGCAATATTTGCTTCAATATCACTAATAGTAACTCTTGGTGCTGTTAGTCCTTTGTCTTGTATTTCCTGCTCAATTTCCTGTTTATTCATTTTTTTACCTTTAAGTCTTAAAACGTAAAAAATAGCGCCCTGACTAGCTCGCCACAGGTCGTTAAATTCTTGTGCTTCAGCGACCACTTGATTGATTAATTCGGCTTTAGAATGACAATACCAACACGTCGCAATCGCCGCCACCTGAAGGTTACTAATCCCTTGGTTGACAATGTACTTTTGCCCTGTTTCGTTTATATCGCCCTTCTCTAACACTGAATTAGGTCTTGCCCTTGCGGTTTTTTCTGAGAAATTTAAACGCTTACTCACGCCGTCGCTTGCAATACCGGCTTCCATATCAAAGTACAACCGGATCGCCTCTTGAAAATTAGCCTCAGCAAATAAAACATCTCGTTCTAATGCTTTATCGCTAGTGATGACGACACAACCCTCTTTACGAGCGGCTGAAAACTCTGTTTCAGCATGAATTTGTAAGATTCTTTTCTCCAAATCGTAACCGGAAAACAAACTACATGGTTTCCCGCTATACCCGGCTATCGTTGTTTGAATCTTAATGATACTCACGGCTTAGCCTCACCTGGGTGTTCTACAGAATAATCAACAGCTAAATAGCCTGACGGGTCTGTTGTGCCTGGTACGCCTTGGTTGTCATTATTTTCATCTTCGACTTTCGGCGCAAAATACAACGGCGCGGTAAATTTAAATGTTAAGTCCGACAATAGGACACAGTTATTTTTTGATTGCCCACGCGCGGCAAAAAATGAAACCTCTGGTGTGCTAAGGACAACCGGCCAATTTTCATCGTTACCGAGTAAGTTTTTAAACCTTGCGGGCATTCGTCGATTGTTAACACCGTCAACAAATAACGTAAATTGCGCCGCGAGTGATTTCGCGCTGGGTTCTTCTTGCGATAGGATGACAACTTGCACCCTGACATCGCCCGAAACTGTTTTAACTTTGAAAATTCGCTCTTTCTCATCATCTGGATAAATAAAATCTTCGGCGTTTGCGACTTGTCGGGTAAAGTCTCTGCCGGTTGGTGTGTAATCTCGCGCCATTGCGACCAGGATAACCGGCGACTTATACGGCTGTGTTGGGGCTGAATCGGTATCGTTTCGTTGCCAGGCTTCAATCATTTCTTCAGTCGAGTCAATCATGCGTGATGGACACCACTGAATACTTTTAGGCAATCCACGCCCGACATATTCAATTAACACTTTGGTATTAGGCGTTATTTCAGCGTAAAACCGGCCCATATACTCGCCAACAGCGACTTTGATAGGGTCTAGCACTACCGGCCTCCCCATACTTTTACGATTGATTGATACTCTTCTTCGACTTGTTGCTGCTCTTTGTCCAATGGCGTTCTAATAACGGGTAATTCTTGCAGCCTAAACGAGTCAATCATCTCTAGCACTCGCTGCGTAGAATCTAATGCAACCGATATGGGTTGCTGATTGCCGCCACCATCGTCAAAATGATACGAATTTTGTTGCATACCTCGCGTAGCCAGGATGGATAACAGCTCTTCGTTCTCCGCTATCGCGTTATTTAACGCGGCATTCGCTTGGTCTAATAAAAAATCGCGTTGATTAATGACTTGCATCAATCCTTGAGCAATTTCGTTGCTAATCTCAAAATCTAATTCGTCTTCGGTCATTGATGAAGCAGAATCTAACATCATCACTCCACGGTAGGAATTTTTGATGAAATTAGGGTCTGGAACATAATCAAACCCATAAAACCGATTGGCTTTAAAGTCGATTGCTGACGAAAACCCGCCGACTTTGCTGTCCCACATTTTCTGAGCAGCAATGCCTGGGTCGGTATCTAACAGCTCAGATTGATGTTCGACTGTGCCATCTGGAAAGGCTTTTAAATACGTTGTTACTAACGCTGGTTGTAAATAATGCACTTTGCCATCGGCTAAACCACCGGTAATCGGCAACAACGAGTTAAACCGAACGCGCGGCCAATGGCCTAAATAGCCATGCATATCTCGGCTAGCGACCTTTTCTTGACACGTTTGACTATTCATATCATCGACAATTGCCTTGATATTAATTTTGTCTCTCGGAACACCGGTCACAGTACGCCCACGGTCGGCAAGTGAGTAGGTAATTTTTGGTAACAGTTTTGGCATATCCAATACCTGTAAAAACTAAATTGGATACGATTATGTGGGTAATTTTTAGGGTGTTTGTAGGCTTTTCCTATAAGTCTGCAAACAGCTCGGCAACCTCATCGGCTACGGTTTCAGCGCTGTTTTTAATTTCTTTTGAAGAGCTTTTTTCGGCGGGGATATACTGAAAATTCTCAAGGAAAAAAAAGCAAATGGCGTCCCATAGGTCGGGTGAGCCTAAACCTTGCCATTCTTTTGCGCCTTTTGGGGGGACTACAATACGACGGTTTCCTGTCCACGCTTTAGGGATTCTTGAGGCTTGACTGGTTAACGCGCGTTTATGGTCTAGCGTTAATATCGATAATCGACCTTCTTTAGCCGCCCGTGCCGCTTGATGCATAGCTTGCGCACGTAAATTTAGATAACGCTCTTTGTTTCCTTTCTGCCAGCATGGGCTACCCCAATTAACCCGCAACACGATTTTGTCCATATCCTCTAACGACTGGCAAACATTGATACCTAAGCCACCACTATCAGTAATGCAAGTAGCATTACTTAACTCTGCACTTTCGTCCGCGATGTTATTCGCAAAAACATTTGACCTTATTTTGTTGGTGAAATACGGGATATGCACAATTTCAACTCGCCTCGCTTCTGGCCCGTGGTCACCATAACCAATCACACGACCAATGACAGTTGCCGATTTATCCCGTAGACCTTCGCCAGATGCAATATCGCTTGATACGCCCCAACCCCAAGCCTCATCGTCTTTAATAATTCGCCCACGACGATACATAGCATTAGCAACCTTAAGGTTCATCATGTGACCGCTAGAGTCTTCGGGGAATAGTCCTAATAACCTTACGCGTCGCTCATCGTCGTCGTATGTGTCCCATAACTCCTTAAAAGAATCGTCGGACATAAATGGTGAATCAAGCGAGTTAAACGTTAGCGCGTTCCATTCTCCGCCTTGCAGCGTTGATATTTCGTTATGGGTGCGCCAAAAGAAACCAGCATTTTTAATAGGCTGAGAGGTTAATAAAAACCGGTTATGTTGCTCAGATAACGCGCCGTTTAGCGTGCTGATAACTGAATCAGGAATAGTCGCCGCTTCATCCCCAACAATGAACAACCATTCCGCGTGACGCCCGGCCATTTTATTCGCAGTTTGCTCATTAGCGGTTTTAGATTCAACAAACCACATTTTTTCAAAGCCAATAACACGCATTGTGCCATCTGCAAGAATTTCAACGTGTTCAGCTATCCAACCATGCGGCCCGCGTTTGATTCGTTCGTGAGCAATGGCTATTTCTTTCCATAGTGTTGCTTTAAGTTGGTCCATATCGTTGGCAGTTAAAAACGTAACCGAATTAACATGACATATCATGTGCCAATACACAAGGTTGCCTATCGACGTGGTTTTACCCGTCGAATGACCCGATGCTACTGACGTGCGAGAGCGCGATTGCGCTACACTGGTCATTAGGATTTCTTGCTGGTCGGATATGAATATCCCTTGAACCTCAAGCGCAAACCTTACCGGGTCTGCTGAAAACTTTTCAACAAACGGTAAATAACGTGGGTCTTCGATGATTAGCTTGTTTTTTGCCATCCGTGTTTATGCAAGCAGTTGAACTTGCATTATTAAACACGGGGCTAGTGGGTGTTGGGGGGCTAGTTTCCTAGTGGTTTTAACCGAAATAGACTATCAAGCTAGCTATGTTTATGGCCTAGTTTATTGTGTGCAGTCTTATTCCGACTCACCCAATAATCCGCGTAACTCGCAAAGCCTAATTTTTGTATCAACGTCATATATTTTTATGGGACAAATAAATACGACTCTTGGCAATAAACCAAGTCTTTAGCGTCTGGCACATAACTATCGTCAATTCTAAAACCATGTGTATCAGGGATTATTTCATAGCCTTTTTTGGTTTTGTTCCAAACCATTGCTCGCTCTACGTCGTCGCCATTTCTATCTTGACACGTAAATCTAGGCGCAATTACTGCAACAATATCGCCATTATTAAATTTAATCATCTATCTCCACCGCCGTACTATCCACATAATTCGCAATACCAAGCCTAGCCGCCCTGCCCATAACCTTGGCCATTGCCTCTTTCTGCTTCTCAAGGTTACGCGCGTAAATCGCATCCAATTCCTCTTGTGGGATAACAGGGCATTCTTGTTTTTTCTCGACTTCGACTTTGTTTTTCCATCGCTCTGCCTGCCGGTTTGTTAGCCAGAACTGCAATGCTTTGTAATCAGGCGGGTAATGCTTCATCACCTCGTGTTCAACAACATTCCCGTCAATCACAAACACTTTAATTTCCGGCGCAAAATAGCCCATCGCCCGGTCATACAGCGCTGAACCGATATTAGCATCAGCATGTATGCGGCCTTCTTTAATTGCGGTGTGAAAATCTGGGTAATCCCTAAACCATTCGCCGGTCAGGGTAGCAACATTTAACCCAAGCGCCCCTGCAATCTCTTCATTGTCCATGCCTACCAACGCCAGCCGGTACGCAAGGATGTTTAAATCAGGATGATAACTCGCCGGTCTGCCAGGAACAGAAATTGCATTTATCGCCGCTGCGGAAATTCTTATTCGCCTACCTCTGTCATCGAAACCAATGCCGTAATCACTTCCATTATGCCCTTGATATTTTGGTGGCGGTTTAGGTTGCGCAACTTCGTCAATCTTGGTTGCGCAACTTTCAATAATTGGTTGCGCAACTTTTTTTATGCTTTTGTTTTTTAACTGAATTGGCTTGTTGTTTTGGCATTACTTCTGGTTGCGCAACCGGCTGTTGGGCAACTTTTGGTTGCTCGCTTTTTTTGCACCAACCATGCTGTCTTGCGTACTTACTTATCGCTTGTCTTGATATTCCGCCTGCATCTTGGACTAACCAATCAAAACCCGACTTATCGCTTTCTTCCCACTTTTTTTGCAAGGCAAGCCAATCGTCTTTTGTTAACCTAGCCATCTAACACCTGAAAAATAGTTACTTGATTAATATTTTTGGGTTTTGCTTTTTTGATTTTTAACCTATCCAATCGATTGGATAAATCCGTCATGACTTGTCTTGCGTCAGTTATGCACCTAACTAACTTTGCACCGCCCTTCATGTCTTGAAACTTGGTATTAAGCTCAATAAACCGTTCAAGAGCTACGACTGCCTCATTGTTAATTTCAACACTTTCGCGCAAATGCTCACCGAAACCTTCAAGCATGGTTTCTACATTCGATGTATGCCCGGCATATTGCTCAATTATGTCGCGTAACTCATCCTTACAAGCAACAGTGACGCCACGCCGATTAACCTCTTTCTCATCAATATCCCAGTCATCAGTTTGCCCAAGAACAAAATCAATCGACACCTCATACAGCGTAGCCATTTCGATTAACTTCTCAATAGGCGGCAACCGGCTATCTACCGCCTTTTCAATTTTAGATAGTTGGCTAGAGTTACGATACCCCAGGGTTGCGGCGGCTTTTTCCTGACTGATACCGTTTTTTTCACGCGAAAACTTAAGGCGGTCACCAACAATTACCGCTAATTCGCGTCTTACATACTTAGCGTTTTTTCGCTGTCTTCTCATTCTTCACTTACCTTTGTCAGAAAACATACTGGCAATTGCTGCACAAACAATTGATAGTCACAACTAGGTATACCCGCGTACCTAAATCGTGGTTTTCCTGCAATGAGATAGTCGTTATCCGTAACTCGATTTATATTTTTAGTTAACTTTTTTCAAAGGTTTAAATTTTACCTTATCCAACAAGAGCATAGGCATTATTACAAAAATAATCCCCACAATAACAACAGGCCACATAATTAATTTGCATAACCAATCATGCATAATAAGTTCCTAACGTTATTTCTTAATAAATTACTGCATTGCAGCTTGCACCCTAAGAATTCGCCCGCCTAGGTAGGGATTTAAACATTTAACTGCTTCGCGTATCGAGTTCTCAACACCGCCCTGAATCTTCCCCCATTCAGGTAGGGAAGTAGCCTCTAAAACGGTATATCGTCATCAAAACCTTCATAATCGTTATGCATTGGCGGCATTGACGAATTATTTTCAGGTTTATTATCGGTTGCTGGGTGTGGCGGCGTATTACTTCCACCTTCTTTACGACCAAGCATGTGCATTACATTAGCAATAATCTCCGTTGTATAACGGTCTTGTCCGTCTGAGCCTTGCCACTTACGCGTTCTAAGGCTGCCTTCAATGTATATTTGCTGACCTTTTTTGACGTAATCGCTAACAATCTTGGCTAGCTCGCGGAAAATAACTACACGATGCCATTCGGTCGATTCTTTTCTTTCTCCGGTACTTTTATCTTTCCATCGGCGTGATGTGGCAATGGACAGTGTTGCGACTGCGCTACCATCCGGCATATAACGCACATCAGGGTCTTGTCCTACGTTGCCTATTAATGTGACTTTATTAAGCATTATTTACTTACCAAAAAGTGAATTATTATTAGGCGGCAACGGTATTTCTATTGGCTGCCAGGCTTTAATATCATAGTCATCATCAAATTCAGCATCACCCCATACATTACCGTAAGCGTTCGCCCAATGTCCGCCATCTTCGTCAATGAAATATGCGACAACCATAATATTATGACCATCCCAACCCCATACATTATCTGAGTGATTTACAGAATTTAAAATTTTAGGTGTTTCTTTTTTTGCATCTATCCAACTCATTGATAATAAATCCCTAAACTCAGTATTGGCTTTTAGTTTTGGTTTATACAAACAATGTTCTGCTAGCAAATCACCTTTATGATTGTACGGTCTAGTCCAATTGTTTGGATTTTCAAAATCTTCTAATTTATTCATTATTTACTCGAAAATTTAATGTACGTTTCATACGCGTCAACCGGTGTTCTACCGTACTGAAAATAATAATTACAAGCGCATACCCAACTATCCTTATATTTAAAAATATGCGGCTTACCTGGTCTTAAATATCTAGTCATTTCAAATACTCAACAACACACGCCCTAGCTTCATCAAATCCAAAACAAACTTTAACCTGATAACCCATTTTATTTAGCCATTCAATCATCGATTTTTGATGCTCAGACACTTGGCCTTTTTTAGCTTTCATTTCGATAAATAACCCAGGATTACCATCGGCTACAAAAATATCAGGAACGCCGGCAAGGACACCTTCCGCCTTCAATTTTTTTGCAGTAATCACATGGCGATGCCCACCATTTGGGATAGCAAACACGGGTATCGATGGATACTGCAATCGAACCCAGGTAAAAAATAGCTTTTGTTCGTCATGCTCTGATTGCTTTGGCATTAATCGACTTTTCTCCGCATATAAACACCTTTTTTCTTTTAACTTTTCTAGCGCATCGGCACAATCATTCCCAAAAGCAAATATTACGGTACCAGCACCCGCCCGACTACGCTTATGCTTGTTTTCAGCACCCGCAATAAACTCCATCCTACCTGCTACAAACAGCATCGCCGTCGCTGTTTTCATCGCTTGTTGACACCAAGATGCGTCAGTGCGACTAAATACCAAGGCAATACCGTGACCATGACTAATCATTTTATGCAGCCACAATTTTGTATCAGGCCCAAAAGGCGGATTTAACCAAACACGCCCGAACCATTGTTGATTTAATCCATCATCATTAACGGTATATTTTTTTCTGGCCGGTACCGGTGTTTCAAAATCGACAGGACTAGCTGGGTCTAAATCAAACTCAAGGCTTAATTGCTCAAAAATCCAAGCCGGCGTATACCATTCAACACTTTTCTGTTTTTTCGCCATTAATCAACCTTAATAAATCCACTATTAAGCCAAAATAACTGCGTCCGCTCAACGCCCTGACGATGCAATAATTCTGCTGTTTCAACATCGATAACACGAGTTCGCCTATCTATCTCGTCGTGACAAGCGCTACAAGCAAACGCCGCAAACAAATCATGTTTTTTAGCGCCAACACCACCGCCGTTCAAATGTGCTAAAACCGTGGTTTCATTGTTTCGATTGCACACGCCTGGAATTCTAATCATGCAGGGCTGGCCTTTGGCCGATTGGCGTAATTTACTCACCCTAATTCCCCACTATTCGATGGAATTAAAAAATTAAGCAACAAGAGAAAATAGCTCTGCTGAAAGCCTAGTATCTATGTACGCCATATACTTTGCAGCTAACCAAACCTTACCGCGTGGCGTTACTCGTAACGTATATCTGTATTCCCCGCCATGTTTAATTTCAGTTGGCTTCCAGGTGAAATAACCGGCTTTAACGTATTCGCTATAAGGCTCGCGGCTTTCCATGATGATGTTCTGCTCACGCATCCATTGATAAAACTGCTTTTCGCCTAGATTTATAATGTCTACCGATTTAACAAACTCGCGAATCAGTATTTCACCAGCTTTGATGCTGGCCTCGTTGCTAGCGCGAATCAGGTCGTCTTTAACAGAAATAGTTTTTTGTTGTTTTTCAACAATTGCTTGTGCCGCTTCAAGTTTTTCCTGCGCATCGGCGGCTAGGCGTAAGGCTTCAGCAAAAGTTTTAGGGACATTGAAGCCAGTCATTGAATAGCTCCCAGTTTTGCGGATACTAGGCAGCACTTGTTCAACCAACCAATCTTGGAATGCCTCTGCCGATTCTAGTTTTGACCTAATGACTAGGCGATATACATCTGATTCCGGTATTAGCTTAGTTTGCATATCTAATGTAAGTTGTTGATTTTGTTCGGGGTCGCGAAACACGACCCCTATATCTTTCAATGACTTAGCTTTTTTGCAATGGTCTATAACGGCTTGTTTGGTATTACCATATCCCAACACTTCCGCCGCATCTTTTGCAATAAACCAAACCTCACCCGTAGTATCGGTAATCACCCGCACATCATGCGAATTGAAATTAAATATTTGTAATGCGTTATTCATAGTTTCATAGCCTCATCAATAGCCATTCTCAAATCTGTTAAATTATTTGCAACGCAAGTGGTGGGCAACGTTACATTACCAATGTTGTTATCTCTATCAGCCAGCCAATCCAGACGCGCCTTATCTTTTTTTAACTCTTCAACCAATTTATTGTCGATAGCTATCCCAGCTTGAAGGCACTCAATTTCGTAAGGCGTGAATGTTATGTTCGCCATTAAATAATCTCCTTGATTCTTTCCCCGACATACTTCATAACAGGAACTGCCATGCTATTTCCTAGCGCCATATATTGCTGACGTTTTGATGGCTGCTTACCATTAAATTCAACCGTCAAATAATCATCTGAAAAACCCATTAACCTGGCGCATTCGGTTACAGTTAAGTATCGAACGACTGAGTTATGCATAACAGCCGGAACACCAGCACCGCCGCCGTCAGATGCTAAAATTGGTGGTGATATATAACTTGGAGTAAATCCGTCTTGCCCACATGCTCTAAAAGCAACGGCGTGTTTAATATGAGTGGTTAATGTGGGATAAACATCATCGCGTATGCCTAACCCATCGCCACCGTTTTTTGGGTTATGCCTAATAATATGTCCCTGAACTGCATATAATTTTTCAAAATCTGTTGAAACTCGCTTGGTAATACTTGGCGTCTTTTCGACGCTCGATTTAAAATTCCCTCGCAAGCTTCTACGCTCAAGTAGTATTGGTGGTCTACTTGCCCAGTTTCCAAAATCGACGACAGCAAAGACACGCTTGCGCCGCTGCGGAACTCCGAACCATTGCGCGTCCAATACAGCCCATTCGAGCATTCCATTGTCGCCAACCGCACAGCCTTCAGTTCCCCAGCCGTTTTTGGGTTGGCTAAGGTTTCTGAGTCCTGCCATTTTTTTCAACCACTGCTGCAAAATCTCGGCCTTTGTTTGAGGAAAATGCGCCTGGCACGTTTTTCCCATAAAGCGAACCTGGTGCCACAATGCTTTCTAGCCCATCCGATGATATTAATGGCATGGTCAAATAATCCACTTCGAGTAACTTTTCCGTTTTCATCAATAAAGCCTTTACGTTTGCCTGCTACTGATAAATCAGTGCATGGGCTGCCAAATACAACTAAATCAATAGCGCCTAATTTCTTAATATCGGATTCGGTAATTTTTGTTACATCGCCAAAATTAGGAACGCTAGGGTAATGATGTTGCAACACAGCGCACGGGTAAGGCGCTATTTCTGAGAAAGCAACAGGTGTAAAACCTAAATTTTTCCAAGCCACAGTAGCCGCTTCAATTCCGCTAAATAGACTTAGATACCTCATACAAAACTCAAAACCCTATTAACTTGCTCATCTAAATCACTACGCGAGTAATGCATCAAAACCTTAGCTAACACCACATCAACCACGCGCGAGTACAGCTCTTCAAATTCCAACTCATCCATACTGCCAAAGCTAATCGATTTCGCCTCATACCGCACCTCACCGCGCAAATTAACCACTGGATGACCATAACCCGCTAAGATGATTAAATCCTTCCTAAACCGGTCACGGTTCTTATTTACCTGCATCCCTTTGTACTCGACGCCCGGCATATCCCAGGCTTCAAAAGCAACATTAACCAAAGCAAAGAATTTTTTATGAAACTTCCAATTTCTCGGCTGCGTAATCTCCGCTTTCACAACGCTACCGGCTTTAATTTTTTCAATTACCTCAATCGAGGATTCATCATCCGGCATTAAATAGCCGCTACCGTGCGCTTTAACGAGGAATGCTGTTGCCATTGGTTTTTTTAATCAACTCACTATCCATCACTTTCTTAGCCTCTACTTGCGCATCAAATTCGTTAAGACCATCATGCGTAAATCTGGACACCACATCACTAAACTGCTCTAAATTACCCAAATGTTTGCGTCCGCCGTTTTGGCACAAAAACAATTTGTCGCGCTCTAGTGCTGTTGTATTATTTTGTTTCTGCACGGTCTAGCGAGCGTTCTTTTTGCCATTTAATCGTTTCTGGCATTGGCCTTTTTAAGAAATCAATAACTTGAAAATTATCTACCCCAGTTTTTTTAATATCTCTAACCCGGCACAGCCTGTCTAAATCAACTCGGTTGTAATAATTAATTGCCACATTCTTTCCGCCAACTTGTTTTGTTTCAGTTTTTTGTGGCTTGGGGAAAGAATAGTTATCCGGGTCAATCTCGTGGCTTTTTTGATACGAATACAGTAATTGTTCCGATATGCCTTTTTGTTGAGCATATTTTGGTAATCGTTACCAACTCTTCATCATCACTCTTATTCGGCAAAAGCTTTTCTAACGCCGCCTCATCGTATAAGGCGACATTGCGTACACAACGCTTTTCCATTTTATCAGGTATTGGTTTTTCGCCTTTAAAATGAAAAAACCAATACCTGCTTAATTTGTGTTTTTTTTGGAATTGGGCGATTGTGATTAATTTCATGGCTCACCTGTAGTCTTTACGGCTGCTTTAATTTCGCTTAAAAACCGCTTTGCTATGTTTTTATCAGCCAACCTAGCAATTGCCTTACCTCATCCCTAAAAAAGTCAATATCACTAAAATCCTGCCATCCTGACATAAGTAATTGCTGGTAAATTGGTTTGACCATCTTCACAGCGTCTACTTGTTTTGCTGTACGCAGTGCAAACATATCGATTTGCTTAGAAACCGCTAACACCAATGGGTGTTTAAACCTGTCCGCAATACTAAGCCCGGTCGATGGTTGAGTTAATGTCGTTAAAATCCTGATAACTTGCTCAACACTGGGTATGCCTTCGTTTTCACCTGCCAAACATAATTCTTTGAACTTAAAAACCGTAGGCGGCCAATCAGGATAATAATTACCAAGACGACTAATCCCGGTTACGATTTGTTGATAATTAACTCCAACCAATTCCGTCACCCATATTTTTGCCGTATCGGTTAACGCCCCTTTTTCATCACTCACATCGCCATAAACTGACTGCCATTTGTGTCCATACAGCGCCGTCATTCTGCGCCATAATCTTGCTATAGCTGTGTCAGATAGTTTCAATTGCGGTTGTGCTTTCTGCTTGCTCTCGTGCAACTCGCTCCTCGACGCGTCTAACTGCATCGTCTGCCCGTTCGCACAAAGATTTTTTACCAACTCCGCTACTGGCGTTAACCCGTGTTTTTGTGTCATAATTTCCCCGATTTTTTTCGATTAAGCCTTGGTTTTGACTTGTCCGGTCGCCAAGGCTTTTTTGTGCCTGTTGGGTTTGAGCAATAATTTCCGTTACAAAATTTTTGTAATACATCGGGCTTGAAGGCCGAGACTGGCCTTTTGACGTCAAGCTAGCGGCTACTGCTTGTGATGCCAGCTCTATCATGCCCAAAGTCACCCCGCTATCAACCCATGACTTGAACATGGGTATTGTCTTGACCGTTTGCGCTTCATGAAACGAAAATCCTAGTGTGTTGTGAAAATATTCAACAAACTGCATTGGGCTTTCCGGCGTGTCAGGTATGCGAGACGATACCACGCTGACAAGTTCGGGTTTTTCCTCGCGCGCGTTACAACACAACATAATAGATTCTCCCTGTCCCTGTCCCTCTCCCTGTCCCTTAAGAGCATTTTCCGCAAGAAATCCGGAGTCTTCATTTATTGATTCCGGTGGAATATGTTTTTTTTCCGTTGGAAAAAATGGCTTTTCCGGCAAGCTAAGCAACTCAAGCCCTTTTTCTTTTCTATTCCTATTTTCCTTACGCAATCGGTCGCATTCTTTTGACCACCTATGCATTTGTTTCTCACGCCATGAGTTAATGGCTTGGGTAGCAATATAAGGATGGTAAATACGCCCGTCAGAACATTTAATAAAGCCGTGCATTGCCTCTTCTTTAAATCGCAACCACTCTGAAACAACACGACCAAATCCAGCTAAATGCGCTAATTCAACATCATCATCCGGCAAGCTTGCTGCTGGTATCTGATGCCAACACGCGCACCACAGTAAAACTGCCGAACGAAAACCTTCACCCGATGCAGCATAAGCAATTCTGCTATCCCTTAACCGGCACACATCCAAAGGCATAAAATAAAAGTCGCGCAAATCAACTTCATAAGGCACTAAAGGCGCTGGTAATTCAGCCATTTTTAACCGCCTTTATTCGTAGTCTTTCCGCATAAACCTTTTCTTTTAAACATTCAACACGATTGCTAGTATTCGTATAACGCAAAGATAAATGCCCTCTTTTACAAGGTATTCCAGTGTAATAATGCGTTTTACCTGTTTTTATTGCGGTTTTTCTATCCAAAATTTCATTCATTTTTGCTTTCCAGTGAACAAAATAACTTTCCAGAAAAAACAAAGCGGAAACACTCTGGAAAAATGCTTGTCGGTAGCGAACCTATCCGCAATATTTCCTATGGAAAAATTTATTTTTTCCGTAGGAATGGTTTTTTGCCAGTTACTGAATTTGGCGGCTCCTTGTCGTAGTGCCAGCTTCCAACGCCTTTAACAACGCAGTTAGTTCTGCATAAAGCGGCTTTTTTACACCCGACCACCAACCGGTTAAGGAATCGAACCCTGTGTCAGCCACAAAAATAAGCACTGTAACCAATGCTTATTTTTGTTGCCGCTCACTTCACCTGAGCGGCTTAGGTATAAAAATAAAAACTTAAACTACCAATTAGCTGATATTCAGATACTTCATCAATCGAGCTGAATGACTCGTAATAGCCGTGACCTGAACGCACCTTACGCGCGACCACCTTCGCGATTGGATACTTTATATTGTTGACATGCGGCTTAGGTGGTGCGGGTAAAGCCTGCGCCAACTGACTAAACAAAAACGGGAACATCGCGAAAAGTGCAATAATGATAAATTTAGTATTTGAAATTGCCATATTGATGACCTCTTTAATTAGCGTTAATTGATAATATTGCTAGCACTTACCCGGCTGGCTTAGGAACAGCCTTTTTTCGGCCTGTATTTGTTGATAGTGGCTCCATCCAGTAATTTGCAACTTACAAGCAAGGACTATGCGTCGAGCATCCTTATCAAACCGTTATCATGCTGCTAGTCTTTCACTATCAAGGATGGTAACTGGTGAGGGTTTACAAGAGCTAGTTGCCATTGTTAAAAAACAAATAAACTAGATTTGCCAGTCAGTTACCATGCGTGATAGCACCGGTTTGTTCGATACCGGGAAACGATGATTGCCCTATAGTAGCTATCACGTGATGCTGTAGTACCCGCGCGGGCGTTGCTCAGTGTACATCTGAGAACTACAACATCCGTGATAGCGCTTGTCTTTCCAAGCTGTCATCGTGCCGGTACTAGCAACACGAACGGCGCTCACCTATTATTTGAATGACGTGGATTCAAGGCGCGTCTTTCTCCATGTTCTTGCTTTAATTATTTTCTAGTTTTAGTTAAGCCTTTTCCCCATAAACATTAACGTTTATGGTGTTTTTCATCGCCAAAAGCGCTGCAATAGCCTCATCAATTGTCGATAAAGCCTCCGGTGCTGTTGCCATATCGTTTTTATCGATGACGCCATCCTCATAAAGCTTGGCGACCACAATCATCGTCTGCCCGGTTTTCTTGGCGATGTTGCCGAATGATGCAAGTTCGTCCACGCTGGACGTGGGCATTTGAACAGGCACTAAGTCTAATCTTGCTATCAACTCAATTTGCAGTGAAAACTTACGTTCAGCCGGAAATGCAGCAACAATCGAATCATACAAATCAATCGGTAGTTGTTTGCTACCATCTTGCTCTAACCAACGTTTAAATTTTTCCGCGTCGCGCGTCATGCGAATAACTGGGTCGGCAACCTGACTCCATTCAATGGAACGAGAATGCAACAAATGCGTAGCTTCGTAATGCTCACGCACGTTTGAAACAAATACCGCTAATGACACTGATGTGTCATGCAATAGCGATAACAAATGTTTATCAATCACTTGCGTGATTGAATAACCTTGTTTTTGCGTTTTTTCTCGCAGCATTTTAATCAGCTCCGTTTTATCCTAGACTTAACTATCAAGATAGTGGGGACGGCAATCAACCCAGCGTTGCATTCAAATTTTCAACTCATGAGCTAAAACCGCCGCCGACGCGCTCAAGTCGACTTCTCACATTGGTTTTCGGTGTGTGAGGACACCGGCTGATTGCCATCTGCTAAGCACTCACAACAAGCGCTTAGCGCATGGATTTAAAAAATACCAGGCTTTTAGCCGTCCCAGACATTCACCCACTGGGATAGGGTTTAAAGTTTTGGTAGCGGGGACAGGACTTGAACCTGCGACCTTGAGCTTATGAGACTCACGAGCTGCCAACTGCTCCACCCCGCAATAATTTAAAAAAGCCCGCTGCAACGCGGGCAGGCTCAACACAGGAGTTAAACTTAATCATCAAATAAATCAGGTCTCAAAGAAGACCGCTTAATGGGAAAAGCCTTTGATAAATGAGTGGCGTTTTCGGCTGTTATTCGTCTAGTACCGTTAGCCAAAGATTTAATCGTCGGTTCTTTAAGCCCTATTTTTTCAGCAATAATTTTTCTAGCCGCCTTTTTAGACGGCGCATCGATTGAATTAATCAGCGCTTTGAGGGTTGTAATGTTTTTCATGGTTAAAAGATACATAGCGTATACAAGAAAGTCAAATTTTATTACAAAATGTGTCGTTGCATATAATGATACTTTTTGTATCATATCCTTATGAAATGGTACGAACATGCAAAACGCTTAATGGAAGAGCGTGGAATTACTCAGGAAGAATTAGCAAAACCTCTTGGTGTTACAACCAGGGGAGCTGTTGGACATTATTTGGCTGGTAGGCGTCAACCGGATGCTGAGCAATTGATAGCATTAGCTAGAAAATTAAATTGCTCGTTAGATGAATTGCTTTTAGGTGGAACAACGATTAGAGAATCAAATGCTGCCTATCTTAGTGATAGCGATGCTATTGATAGTGAGGTTACTCATAAAGAAATAAGCAACACAGTAAACCTTGTGGATATTCCTGGTTTATTACCTATGGCGTCGCCAAACACAGCAAAAACACTTTTAAAAATCTTAGAGCAAGGCTTAATTGACGAAGCATTAAGTCAAGACGATATTGAATTGTTAGAAACAATTACAAAAAGGCTGATTAATGATAAGAATCGGAAGAATAGTTAACACGATTAAGCCCGCTGAAAACGGTAAATACGGCGCTCAAATTGTAAAAGTAGCGCTAAATGATTACCGGTATGAATTAACCGCCTATGCCAAAAAACTTAATGAATTAGAATTTTGGGTTGAGGTAATGGCCTCATTGCTAGGTATAGAATTAGGCTTACCCATCCCTGAGCCAATTGCGGCGGTTGATGAAAACAATGATGTTTGGTTTGCCTCGGTTGACATGAAATACCCGGATTTAACCAGGCGGCTATCAACAGCTAACCCACAAGCCTATACCCAACTGATACATAAAATAGCTAATTGGTCTGAGATTCAAAAAGCAATTCAATTCGACGAATGGATTGCTAACGATGATAGAAACGCGGGTAATATCCTTTATGACGGGGGAAACCAGTTCTATTTAATCGACCATAATCGCGCTATGCGACTGCCTTTTGCCCCCGACGCCCCTATCCGTAATGTATTGCTAAATATCAGGCTTGCGACAATAAAAAAAGAAGACGACCTTGGTCGGCAGCGATTAAAGCAACAACTGCACATGACTTTGCAAAGTTTTGATAGCGAATTGCCTACGGCCATTGCTAAGCGAATTATCGATGTTAATAACAAAACCGAATCACAATTGCTAGCCGACATAGTAGAATTTTTAAGGAAAAGAGTGCATTATCTATTGCCTATCACTCAACAAAAAATATCTACCTCACAACAGTCGCTATTATGATTTTTGATGCCATAACGTCACTTGCTCCGCCGATGCCGGACTATTCGGCAAAATTAAGGCCTGTCTATTTTGAGCCAATTGTCGGCTCCGGCGAACGCTTAACGATTGCTATCTTAGCTCAAGAGTCATCTGGAACAAGCTGTGTCATAAAAACATTATCCGACGCCAAGCTTCAATGTATGTACAGCATTCACGCTGACCGCATTAACAACTTAATTATGACGCTAATCGATGATGCAAACAACTATTTAAATAATGGGCATAGTGTTGAGCAATGGCAGCCGCCGTTAAATGGCGTTTATTTGGGTGATGTGCAGTCAACCCGGTCAAATGCGGGTATGGAAGGGGTGTTATTCCAAGCGCTAACTCAATTTTCTAGTTTGTATAGCGGCGAACTGGTCGATAAGCCTTTGCAAGAAATCAATGGCATAACGGTTGATGAAGATGATGATAAACATACGATTAATCTGATTAAGCAAATCAAAGAACTGACTATAGCCATTAACCCAAAATTTAACGGGCGCTGGCAACAACAGGTTGCTGTAAACAAAGGTATTATCACTATCGATTACCTGGGTGAAAAATATAACGCCAATTTAGCCAATTTTAATGTGAAGCAAATTAAAGCGGCGTTTAAAGGCGCACAAGCTAAATTGCTTGAATTAGAAGTATTAAAAAAAACAAGAGAATCAGAGGTTATTAGTAGCGACCAGGAATTTGAATTGTTAGTTGCATTGGATAACGACACCACCAGTGAAGCCGAAAATCATTTTAATAACCTGACCGAAATCGCTCACACGATTAATTTAAGCGTAGTTAAACGACCATCAGCTAAAGAGCTGGCTGAGTTAATTATTCAAAAAGAAGCTGCTTAGTAATTCCATGACAATATCGAAGATTAAAGGATTAAACGAATTTTTATTTGATGAATTGATTATTAATCAACCTGTAAAACCAACAATTTCTGATGGCTTTATTGTCCCTGGATATTGGGCAACATTAGCAGCGTATGCAAAACATAAAAACATCACATTTGATAAATTAATCTTTGAAAACCCAAGTCATTGCTCATACTCACAAGCAATCTGTTTGGAAAAGGTATTAAGCAACTGTGATAACTATCCTTACCCTAGAATTAATTCTGGAGCAAATTATAGCCAGTTGGTTTTATTAAATAGCGTTGATGATACTGATAAAGCGACTAATACTATAAACAATTGTATTCGTCATATATTTACTAACTGCAATTTGCCTGAGTTTATGCATGACTTGTGCAATGTAGTTGGAGATTTACATGACAATGTGTGGTCGCACGGTAAAAGCACGGGCTTCTCTATGGCTCAAAAATGGCAAGATAAAAGTTCTTGCTCTTATTTTTTTGAATTTGCACTCGCCGACTGCGGATTAGGATTTCTTAAAGAGTTGCAAAGTAGTAGCATCGGAAAGCATATTAACACTGATAAAGAAGCTATTGAGTGGTGTATTATCGAAGGCAACTCAACCAAAAAATGTACTAATGATGATTGGAAACAATCTTTACCGCCAGATACTATTGGTAGTCCGATGCCTAATAAAATAGGTAAACCCAAAGTAAGTGAAAATCATCATTTGGGATTAGGTCTTGCAAAATTAGTAAAGCTAGTAAACAATTACAATGGCTTTCTTTGGCTTGCAAGTGGTAATTGCACTTTGCATATTAGAGATGGTCAACACTTTTATTCCGATAGTCCACATTGGAAAGGTGTAGCCTTAGCGTGCAGGTTTAATACGCAACAAGCTACACAATATAAAAATAACAACACCCCAGATGAAGCTATTTCATCTATTGAAGAGCTAATGAGGTATGATTATGAATAAGACGCACTTAATAATTAAACCAGACGGAACCGATTTAGCATCAAGATTTAGCGCTCGCAATCTTAGGTATCAAGTACAACAAGAAGCGGCTAATAACATTGTTAATATAGATTTAACTAATGTTATTTCTATTTCGGAATCTTATGCAGATGAATTGTTTGCTGTGCTTGTTGAGGAAAACGGTCTTGAGTGGTTCTCAAATAGGATAAAAATTAGCTTTAGCCAGAACTCTGGTCATATATCACGAGTTATTGCTACTGCAATTCGTCGTAGATTGAGCGAACAAACTAGTTCATCAATTAAAGCATCAGTTCAACAACTAATTAGCACAAAAAAATCGACGCCGAATCAAGTCAATTTTGTTTAACCTATAAATTAAACAACCTTTAAAAAACCGCCTCACGGCGGTTTTTTTTATGCCTAAAATTTTGATAAAAGTAATTTTTATCGATTTTAAAAAAATTTAAGCATTTGTTTTTATTTATAAAAAAGATAATACGGAAAATAAAGATAACGTTTTGTATTTATTTTGTTTGACATAGATACGTTATGTATCTATTATTCTTGCCAACAGAGCGCAAGTCTGTTTACCTCGCTTCACCCCGGTTCGCCGGGGTCTTTTTGGTAAGTTTTGTTTCAAAACCCGACCTTAACCGGGGAATGTTAAGGGTGAGATAAATAATGAAAGTAGGTGATTGTAATGACCGAATTAGGCGAATTACTCGCCAAAAAACTACCCAACGCCACGATTGCCATCAGGCAGCACGGCGTTGAAATATACCGCCGCGAATCTGATATGAAAATAGAACGGTTTTGCGGCCCAATACAACAAAAAACAGCCCAGCCATTTGATTGGGCGTATTGGACAAAGAGGACTTAATTATGAAACCACAAGCTAATTTAGCACCAGACATGTTATCTGAGCTTGATTTACTAGCATGGCAACATGCTTATAAACGAGCCGCTAAACCAACAATTCAAATTAAATGCTTTATCGTGGCAATAATTACCATGATTGCATTATCACTGACCTACCTGTGAGGTTGTCATGCAATTTCAAGTAACCATACCAACAGCAAAAGGCGATGACTTTATAACAGTTGTAAGCGCAGAAAGTGAAGCCAAAGCCAAACGCGTGGCTTTTGAATCAGAGGCGTTTAGAAACCTTGGTGTTGTCAAAAAAGGCAATATCATCGTTAAGTTAATTGAAGAACAGCCAAAACAGTTGGTTGTTATTGATGGTGTTTTTCCTGAGTCGTTACCCAGCGATTTTAGAACAAATCCGTCGTACTTAGCGAAAGTTGATGAATTTGTCGCAAAAGTGTCTGGCTTAGTGCCGGAAGAATCCGACGAAGGCGAAAAACAAATAATCGAGCTTGGGACAAAGATTAACAAATCCGAAAAAGCGCTGCTTGGCTTTGTTAAACAAGTTTTTGACGCAGAAACTGCTGAAGTATCGGCTTGGAAAAACGATGCTACCAAAAGAATAAAATTGCTTGGTGAAGCTAGAAAATCGATGTTGGCTATTTTTGATGAACGCAAAAAAGAGCGTTTAGCCACCGTTAGAACGCTTTTAATCGAAGAGCTAACCAAACTTTACGATGAAAGCAAAATAACGGCTGATTTAAGAAAAATGGATATTTCAGCTCTGGTGTTGCTAAGCAGCATAACTCCTAGCGGAAAGTTAACAAAGAGAGCGCAGGAAGCGCTTAACACTCGATTATATGACGCCGTGCGCATTCAATCGCTAATCGATAAGCGCGTTTTAATAATCAATAACGAGTGTTTCAAGGAGGGTATTAACCCTCCAATCACAAAAGAATACCTGGGCGATGCGTTTTTAGCTGATGAACAGGTGTTTATGGCTAAATTAATTGAGCTAGTCGAGGCGGAATTAAAAAAGGCGCGAGAAAGCCGATGAAATAGCCTCTAAAAAAGCGGCACAGCAAGCTAAAGTTGAACAACAACCTGTTGACCTGCCTGAAAACCGAACAGAGCTGGTTAAAACACAACCGGTAGCCGCACCGCAACAAAAGTTGCAAGTTGGCGAGGTGGCGTTAACAGCTACATTTAAAGCAAATCATCCGAATCATTTTACAGACCAACAACTTTTAGGTTTTTTTGAACGACGCCTAAAAGGTATTTTCGCAAAAGCCGAGCAATCCGGTTTGCTTGATGAAAACGAAAAAAAGTTTCTATCAAACGCTGGATAAGCTGGAGGTGTTCCGTGTGGATAGATAACACTGACCCTTTCGGATTCGGGGAATTAACTGAAGAGCCAGAAGAGTTAATCCCACCAGAATCGCTAATCACGCGTGGCCTTCTAAGCATTGAAGAATGCTTAGAGGCCGGTGCAAAAGGTGTTGATATACCAAATGAGGTGTACCACGCGTTGCCAGGCATTAGCGGCTCTAATTTGCCTTTATTGGCTGAGAGCAATAAGCATTTAGACAATAAACACCTATTTGCCATGTCATCGCCAAGCCTGCAACTTGGCTCTCTGGTACACACAATGGTGCTAGAACCGCATGATGTGTTTAATCGATATGTCGTTATGCCACGCTTTGAAGGCAAAGCAAAAACCGGCATGAGCGTTGCCAATGCTGAATCAATTTTTAAACAAGAACATCGGCAAAAAGCGATTATTGATGCTGAAGAATTCAAAAAAGCTGAACGCATGGCGACCAATGTTACCGCTATTTGCGGAGACATCATCAACCAAGGCATTAAAGAGCGGTCATTGTTTGCTAAGGTTGAAGGTTTAATTCTTAAATGTAGGTTGGATATTGATTTAGAAGATGTTGGTGACGACTACGACCTTAAAACCATAGCTTTAGGTCAAAAAGAGTTCAGCAACGCGACTATTCGTAGCCACATCATCAAGTACCGCTATCACTGGAGCGCTGCGCTACGCAATGCCGTAAGACGCGAACTTGGTAAAGATGTACGTGATAGCTATTTAATATTTGTCAGCTCTACGCCACCTAACATGGTGCGCGTAATCAAGATTGACCCAGCCTGGATTGAGCAGGCCGAATTAGAGGTACAAGACCTTTTAGACAATAGACGATTTTATTTGCAATCCGGTTCAGACAACACAGAAATAACAACTATAGGTAATAAATATGAGTAACGCATTAATTGCACGTCAAAATCAAATTAAACCGTTTTTATTAAATGCACAAAAACAAATAAATTCACTGCTTGGTGACGAACAAAAAGCTAAGCGGTTTTTAGCCGCATCGTTAGTGATAGCGTCAGACTCTTCGCTTAACCGATGCCGCCCGGATTCGATTGTGCAAGCATTGGTCGGTATTGCAATGGCAGACTTGAATGTCGATAAAAATATAGGTCACGCTTATTTAGTGGCTTATGGTGATAGCGCACAACTACAAATAGGTTACAAAGGTTTTATACAACTGCTTTATCGCGCAGGCTGGCAAGTAAAAGCTTTTCCGGTTTATCTATGCGATGAATTTAGTATGTCGTTTGATGGTTGGGACAATAAAGTCGCGCTTAATGCTAATTTTGATAGTCGTGACGAAGGTGATAGGGATTGGGTTTTTCATAACTTACGCGGGATTTATGTTGTATCGCGTAATGTAGTCACAAAAGACGAGTATTCGACTTTTGTTAGTAAAAAAGTAATTGAAAAACTTAGGTTATTTTCACCTAACCAAAAAGATAATCAATATACAAAACCCGATGATAAGGAGCGCTTGAGTAAAGGGTTGCCAATTGGAATATGGGCAAACTGGTATGTCGAAATGGCGCAAGCAAAAGCGATAAAAAAAATAGCTAAGGTGTTACCTATAGGTGATAGCAGAGTTGCAATGATATTAGCCGCTGACGATAAAACTGAAGATGGAATAAAAGTAGATTACATTAAAACCGCCGACGAAGGCATGGTCATCGATATTACTGTAAATGAAGAAAGCGATTTAATTTCCAGCATCGATGCAGCCGAAACAGTCGAAGACCTTACTGCATTATTACCCGAAACTTAATAAATTAACCGGTAAGGATAAAAAACACGCGTCAGCCGAGTGGACGCGGAAAAAGCTAGAACTAACGGAGCCAGGCGAGAGCAATCCACAAGCTACAGCGCCAATAACACAGCAAGAAAAAACTAATAACAAAATTAATTCAACCAACAACCCAATCATCGACGAAATCAACGCGGCAACGTCGATTGACAGTTTAAATGCTGTTTTAACACAGCTAGACATTGATGAGTATGATAAATATGTTGCCTATATTGATGATGCCCGCGCTAGATTAGGTGGCTAAGATGTTAACGATATTAAAATTGCTTTTTAATCTTTTTAATCCTAGAAAAAAAGAAAATCAGATATTAGTTAAAGTTCTGACAGAAGACGCTGAATCTGATTATCTTGATTTTTTAAATCAAGATTCCTCATGTAGTTGTCACATTAACCCGCCGTGCTATATATGCACTCACCCAGGAAATCCACTTGGATTGATTGAATCTGATTACGATTTTGAGCTAGTTAACGTGGAAGAATCTAATAATCGCATTAAATACGACGATTTAATTAGGAGTATTAAATAATGTTCAAAAACATTTCCCCTTTTGTCTTAATAGAACCCACGCAAGAAGACATTTGCTTAAGCGAATACGCAGCCAACCCCATTGGCCCACATCAATCAGAGCAAGTAGGTTGGGTAGAGCCGGTCGAAACAGCGACAGGCGATAATTTAACAGTGATGCTCAATGAAGGCCAAGAAATGCTTTGTATGCGCATCGAAAAGCGCGTATTGCCTGCATCGGCGGTTAACAAAAAAGTTAGCCGAAGAAATCAAAAAAATCAAAGCTAAAGGCAAATCAATTTCTAAAAAAGAACAGCGTGAACTTAAAGAAGATATTACGTTTGGTATGCTGGCAGATGCGCCTGTCGTCGAAGAACGCATTTTAGGCTATATCGATAATCTGAATGGTTTTGTTGTAATCAACACAGCGTCAGCTAAAAAAGCCGAAGCGTTTTTAACACTGTTGCGCAAAACGCTTGGAACGCTGTCTGTTGTGCCAATAAATACAAACCATAGACCTGATGCGGTCATGACAAATTGGCTTAAAACGTTTTCTTCCATTCCAGAATCATTTGAAGCAAATGATGAATGCCAGCTTGAAATTGATAATGACGAAAAGTCAGTAGTTAAATGCAAGCACCTCGATTTAACGAGCGATGAAATAGGCGCTCATATCGAAACCGGCATGTCGGTCACAAAACTAAGCTTAACCTGGAATGACCGTGTTTCTTTCGTTTTAAATGCAGATTTAACACTTAAACGCCTTGAGTTCTTTGAAACGCAAGATGATAACCAGGATGACGACGATTTAACCACCAAGTTTGAAGCCGATTTTATGATTATGCATGGTGAAATAACCGCGTTGTTGAAAGATTTGATAAGCGCGTTTGGAGGGTTGTCAGATGGATGAAATCATGACCACGGCGATAGCTGCTGATTTTTTGCATTTAAAACCGGCTGCATTGTTGAAATTAGCAAATGCCGGAGAAATTCCGGCAACTAAAATAGGTGACGATTGGCGTTTTGTTAAAAGCCAATTAATCACGTTTATGGCAACAAAAGCATCTGCGGAACAAAACATTAGAAAGTCGATGCAGCCAGAATTAACCCAACAACAGACTGAAAAAACGCGGCAGAGGCAGACCGCGCGGGGCAAGAATTGATATTGCTGCTTATGGAGCAACACAATGATGTCTGTTATTGGGTTTGCCGCAACAGTAATTATAGGGATTTGGTTTTTGCTTATTGCTGTTGGTGGTGCGATTTTTTGTTACGGTTTTAGTGGGCGGATAACTAAGTATGAAGCCTTTTTTGCAATAGGATTTGCAGTGCTTGGTTTGTTAACGCTTTATTGGGCGTTTAGCAATAGTCCAATCTCAATGGTTATTAATTTATGAAAATAATCGCACAAATACCAACTTCAAGGAGGGTGGGTCAAGGATGGTCGCAAGAAGTAACCGAATTACTTGAGGTTGAGGTTAAAGGTGTTTGCAGGCACAGGTGCGACGCTTATCGTAAGCGATATTACTATGATGCTGATGTTATACCGCCACCACAAATATTACCCGACACGGTGAGAATGAGCATGTATAGGCACAAAGAAGGATTGTTCAGGGTTCAGGTAAACAGAACGCTAAACAAAAAATGGAAGCCGCCAAAATTTGAGGACGGGGTTAATTATGTCGATGTTTAAAGAAAAGCATTTGATAGTAATACGGAACACTTACCCAGTAATGAAAAACTGCCCAAGTGCAAAACAAGGAGATATTTGTCATTGGGAAAAATCACACGGAAGAATGTCGCTTATAAGAAACAGAGACAGCAAAACAATTTTCAGCCGTGATTTGCTATCTCCAGGCCAGCATGATGGAAATAGGCCGGTTGTCGGCGTAATAGCTGAGGTTAAAAATAAGGGTTGGGTTTTGGAAATTAATCATGTTAACAGTTAAAGAACGACCCATACTTTTTAGTGCATCCATGGTTAACGCGTTGTTAAACGGCACAAAAACTCAAACAAGGCGGATTGTTAAACCGCCTAAAAATCATCCTGATTTAACTTATTGTAACTATAAAATCATGCCACCTGCTGTGTGGTGGAGTGATGGAATCTATCCTATAGGTGTTAGACAAGAATGCCCTTACGGAAAAATTAGGCGGACAGGCTTTGGGTTAAGGAAAACTTTGGGAAAAAATGGCTACGAGACGGATTAGGAGGAACAAGTATTAAAGCAGTATACAGAGTCGACAATGTAGAGTTACAGCCAGGAATGCAATGGAAACCATCGATTTTTATGCCCCGATGGGCAAGCAGGATATTGCTAGAAATTACCGATGTTCGAGTTGAACGATTGCATGATATTAGCGAACAAGATGCTGAAGCTGAGGGAGTTGAGTGCATTGAAGTTGAAACAGGGAGAATGGACGCTAATAGCTGTGTCGAAACCATTGGAAGTTATATCGCTAGTTATGCCGAACTATGGGATAAGCTCAACAAAGGAGAACACTCATGGACTGCAAATCCTCTTGTTTGGGTTATTGAATTTAAGGTGATTTAAATGGAAATCGAATTAGTCACAACAAAGAAAAAATTAACTAAGTCTATTTTTAGTCAAATTAAACCTTTGAGCTTAAATTATATTCATGACGCAACAGCAATTGGATTTGTATTTATTAATAAAGTAAATCAAGGATTAGTTAAAACATCCGAAGGTTATCGGACATTAACTTTAAGATGGGATAGTAACAAATGGGTTGAAGATGAGCTAAAAATTTATCAAGACGGTTATTTTCTGTCGTTTTCATCCGACGAATCCTTGCAATTATTTAAAAAATATTACCATGAGTTGCGGAGTAGATGCTTAGAAACGCAGATATTTTTATGAAAAACTCAAAAATACAATGGTGTGACCATACTTTTAATCCGTGGCTAGGATGCACAAAAGTAAGCCCAGCTTGTGATAACTGCTATGCAGAATCTTGGGCGAAGCGTACTGGGCAAAGCGGATTATGGCAAGGAGAGCGTAAAAAAACATCAGATAACTATTGGAGGCAGCCGTACAAATGGCATGACTTCTTAAATAGAAACAATAACGCATGGGAAATGTTTAAGTACGCGCATGATTTAACAGATGAAGAGCTGATTGCGCGTGGATTTATTCCGCCACATCGCGAGCGTGTTTTTTGCGCGAGCCTAGCGGATGTTTTTGATAACAAAGCTCAAGACGAATGGCGACAAGAATTATTTGCCGTTATTGAAGACTGCTACAGCTTAGATTGGTTATTACTGACTAAGCGGATAGGTAATGCTAAACGGATGCTGCCAGATAATTGGCGCGATGGTTATCACAATGCATGGCTTGGCATAACTATCTGCAACCAAAAAGAAGCTGATAGAGATATTCCGAAATTACTGAGTATTCCAGCAAAAATACGTTTTTTAAGCATCGAGCCGATGCTTGGCCCAATCAATTTAAATATGTTTGATGGCATTGATTGGGTAATTGTTGGTGGCGAAAGTGGAAATAACGCTAGGCCAATGCCTCTTAAATGGGTCAGGTCTATTAGAGACCAATGCATAGAAAAAGGTATTCCGTTTTTCTTCAAACAATGGGGTGAATGGATACCAATAAACCAAGAAGCTTGTCCTGATTGTACTATTGGCAAGCGCCATTACATCCCTCTTGGTGACTGTGTGATGTACAAAATAGGGAAAAAGAAAACCGGCAATATTCTTGATGGTGAAGAGTGGGCGCAGTTTCCAATAGTTAAATCATAGAAAATAAAATGGATAGATACGCAGCAATACGAGCAAGAAACAGGATTATGTCGTATTACATGCCTAGACCACATGAGGAAGCGCTAGGGAACGAACAAGACCCGTTTGAACGTGCCAAAACCGAATGGTTAAAACATGCTAGACAAGCAATTGAAGACGTCGAGCAGTTTACATTTGACGATTTTTTAAAAATAAAAGCTGAGCATAAAGCGAGAAAACCAGATGAATGCTTTGAATGCGGGCAAAAATATAGGTAGGTATTAGATGGAAATACAAGCAAAGCCAATTCAATGGCAAGATAATTCAAGCAATTATTTTTGGGATGTTATTTACGGATTCAATATTGAATATTTTTCCCATCGGGGTTATTACCGAATTTTTAAAAACAACAAGTTAATTAATAATGAGATATATGAAAGCATTGATGAAGCAAAATCTCAGTGCCAGCTCATTGCTAATGAGCATGTAAAAGCAATAGCCGAAGTAAAACAAGACTCGTTCATCAATGCTGAAAAATCAGAGCGTCGCGCAAGGATGTTTAGCGATATTTTAGAGCAATATGTGATAGCGATGCGAGCGGCTGTTGTTGCTGACAAATTAGAAGACGTTAATACAGGTATGCGGTGGATTAAAAATACGTTAGCCGGACCAGGACTTTTACCAGACATTGAAGAAGCAAAGGCAATTGGTGGCGCACAAGCGTTTTTTTGATGCTGAAATTAAAAAACATGAAGAGTTTGTTAAGCAAAGCCCCCCTATTAATGCCGAAAAATTCGATATAGAAAACATATTAGCTGTTGCTGAAGCAAATAAATCGGCAATAGCAAAAGCAATACCAACCGAACGAGACGCCTTAACAGTCATGTTCGCGGCATTTCAACGGTTAAAAGATTTAGGTTTTAGCGAAGCTTGTTATTGTCCCAAAGACGGCTCTATTTTTGACGCAATTGAAGCTGGTTCAACTGGGATACATTCTTGTCACTACGATGGTGAATGGCCTACTGGCTACTACATGATATACAGCGCGGGTGATTTGTATCCTTCAAATCCAATTTTGTGGCGTAAAAAACCGGTATAAATATGTGCTATTGCGATGATGATGCTATACAGCCCACCCTTTATCGTGAGGTTTGGCGCAAAGCCATTAAAGAACACAAATGCTGCGAATGCCAAGATGTTATTAAAATCGGCGAGCGCTACCAGTATGTGGCCGGCGTGTGGGAGGGTCAATTTTCAACGTTTAAGACGTGCGCATCATGCGTCGATGTGCGGCTTGAAGTTAACGATATGACCGGTTATTTCCCAGCGTTTGGTGATGCTGGGTGTTGCTATATTGAGGCGTTACATGAACTACCTAATTGAATTTGAAAAATCGGTACAAAAATGCTGGGTTGATTTGAGTATTGACGGCGACCCAGGACGCACAACTATCAAGGAAAACGCAACAGTATTTGAAACCCTAAATTTAGCTAACGAGTGCGCCAAGAATCTTGAAACTAAGTATAGAAGGAAATTAAATGTAGTGAGTGCGGACTAGAAAATAACTATGGATATATATTCAGCAATAAGGTCGAAAAATAGAGTTATGTCTTATTACTTACCTCGTCCGCATGAAGAAGCGCTAGGGAACGAACAAGACCCGTTTGACCGTGCTAAAGCCGAATGGCTGAAACATGCTAGACAGGCAATTGAAAATGTCGAGCAGTTTACATTTGATGATTTTTTAAAAATAAAAGCTGAGCATAAATCAAGAAAACCTAATCAATGCTTTGAGTGCGGGAAAGAAAATGACTAATTTTACAGTAGGTCAAAAGCTCTTTTATGTCGGCGCAATGAGTCGCACCGGAAAATATGTGATTATCAGCAAAGTAGCACGTAAATGGCTTGAAATTCAAGGACAAGCATTTAGGGTTGAGATAAATACCCTGGATGCTGTTGATAAACAAAAAGGCTTTTGCGGCGCGTGTTATTTAAGTGAATATCATTATCTTGATATTCAGGCAAAAAAAGATATTGCAAAGCAATTGCGTGATGATTTTTCTAATTTGGCAAAAGATGAGCGTCGGTTAGATAAAATAGATGTAGCTGAATTGGAAAGAATTAAGCAGTGGTTGTATGGTGTGAAATGAACATGATTACAAATATTAGTCAATTAATGCATCAATTATCAATTGACTGGGTATCCGACGGACACAGAAACAATCGTAAGTTAATAGCGTCAAACTATGGTCAGTTTGTTAGAAAAGGATTCGATTATATAACAACACCATACCATTTTTACAAACAGATACCAGAAGACCTACCAATCGTATCTAGCTACTCTATGAAAGCCTTTATCAAATATGACATAAAAGGGGATGGAGAGTTAAGAAAGATGTTTTTGTTAGAAGTTAATGAGCCTAGCAGTGATTTCTGCGTAGCACAGCTAACTGAATTTGGAATAGAGATAGCTCAAAAAAACATAGTGCCTGTTAATTTGTCTATCGAAACTTTCTTTAAATGTGAGTTTTTTAATTCATTTGATAATAAATACCGAGAAATAAAATGAATATACATGCAGATTTAATTCAACAATATGCTGATGATTGGAAAGAGACTTATAAGCCTTGGGAGCGTTGGCAATGGCTAGATTGTGGTCAGTGGGTTGATGCTACAAATCCTTTGTTGTTTAACCTAACATGCAAATACCGCCGCAAACCAAAAACCATCAATATTAACGGATTTGAAGTGCCAGAGCCGGTTAGGACGCCATTAAAAGACGGGGAAGAATATTTTTATCTTGAATTATTAGATTCAAGTTTATATAAGCGCGCGTTATGGCTCGGCTACAAAATGGATATAAACCGACTTAATCTTGGCCTTTGCCATTTAAATTCAGAATCAGCCGCTTTACACGCAAAAGCGTTGTTGTCGTTTACGCAAGTTAAAGATAATGGTGTTTAATTTTATGCTTTCAAAACTTGAATTATTAGTTCTTATAACGGTGTTTTTAGCTCCAATGTTAGGTACTTGTTTTTATAAATATTTAGAAAAAAATATTGAAGCTATCGACGCTAATAAAGTTTGTCATTGTCAAAAGTCAGGTTAAGGTGGGGTTATGACAGACATTGTTGATGAATTAAAAATAGAAACAATAGGATTCAATAGAGAGCGGTATAGTTGTGAACTGTTTTTATCTAATGGTAATGGCAATAAATTTAAATTGTTGATAGATAAAGATGATTTAACATCTTTTCAGCAATGGTTTTTTGCTGTTAAATAAAAATGCAATGCTGTTAACCAACGCTGTTGCTTGTCGAATGGTTAAATGAGTGGTTAAATTTTTAATATATTGATTTATAACCAATTACAACAGCCTGCAAAGCCGTCTATATCGGTTCGATTCCGATCGCAGCCTCCAAACTAGGCTAATATATTCAACCGCTTACGAGCGGTTTTTTATGCCTATCAATAACCGCCACACCGTCATTTACTTGCGACGATTAACACCGTATCGCTAGTAAAACTACCATCAGCCTCAAAAGCAAAATACTTCGCGACTTCAGTACTTGCACACTGCTGTAATGAACGAATCGCCATAACATAATGCTCTGGCGCCTGCATTCGCCCTACCCAAGATGCAAATTCCAAAACGTCGTCTAAAAGTGTTTACCCGAAACACTTTAAGCCCGGCCACCGCAATCAACGCATGCCACTCCGCCAACGACAAATTACGCACATGCGATGTATCACGCAATAACTCAATCGTTTGCAACCACGTATCAAGCAAAAACACACCAGGGCTTAATAAATCGATAATTACAGCAAAACCGTTTGGCTTTAACACCCTATTGATTTCTGACAAACCACCCGCGACGTTTTAACCAATGATGCGCACTAAGCCGCGTGACCACCCAATCGAACGATTCATCAGCATAAGGCAAACATTCCACTGCACCGATTTGAGTCTTAATATTCGGCAAATCACGGCGCTTAGCCTCTTGCGCTACCACGGCCAACATGTCTTCCGATAAATCGTAAGCTACGACCTCGCTCACTAAAGGCGCCAAATTAAATGCGACATGACCCGCACCACACCCCAAATCTAATACCCTTGCCTCATGACTCAAGCCAACAATCTCAACTAGCGCTGCTAAATCTTCACCTTGCGCATGGACAGAACTGGTTAAATAACCGTGAGCTTTAGAGCCAAATTGCTTTACTACTTTTTGAGCATGTTGCTCAGTATTCATCGTAACCTCCATTAATTAAGTAACGCGGCTATTGTTTATCTGAAACGTAACTGGTACAAGATGAAGAGTTATCCTAGTATAAAATTCACTATGACAAGCACAGAACGCCGACACCTTTTAGGTCAATTTATCAGGGCGCATCGCGAACGCTTGCCTGCACCTACACATAGCCTAGGCCGCAGACGTACACCCGGTTGGCGGCGCGAAGAATTAGCGCAAGCCGCAGCCGTTAGCGTGACGTGGTTAACATGGGTAGAACAAGGCCGCGATGTCGCTTTATCAGTCAATGCCTTATCGCGCTTAGCAGACAGCCTAAAACTTACACCTGCTGAACGCGCATCATTGTTTAATTTAGCAAACAAATGCGACCCTATTGACAGCTTAGAACCAGCAATAGAATTAACACAAGAAATGAGTCTACTACCAGGACAATTTTCCGGCCCAGCGTATTTACTCGATCAATATTGGACCGCCCAAGCTTGGAATAAACCCGCAGCGTTGCTGTTTGATGGCTGGCTAGACGCCGATAGCTACGAGCGTAATCTACTTAAATACGTTTTCCTAAACCCCAAAGCCAAAACCTTATTAGCCGATTGGCCTGAGCGCGCGCAACGATTAGTGGCAGAATTTCGCGCTGATTTTAGTCAAGCTCCGCAAGATACGCAGCTACAAGCGCTAATCAACGAGTTATCTGAACTCAGCTTAGCGTTTAATCAAGCTTGGCAGCAACAAAGCGTGCTACATCGCGAAGGCGGTGAACGCCTGTTTAATCATACTCAAGGCTTACTACGCTTTAGCCAAATGACGTTATTAATCGCAGTAAAACCCAGTTATAAAATTGGTATGTTTAATACCTAAACCCTAATCTCAAACGCGTATCTTTGATTTGCAGCTCACCATTGACAATTTGTACAGGAAACGTAGTAATGACTTCATAAGCAGGCGCTGATTTCACCGCGCCAGTTTTTAATGCAAAATCTAGCCCCATGACGCGGGCAAATAATGTCACAACCTTCTAACATACCACTCGCTATTTCAGCACCGTCATGAGTACACACGTCTTCTAAGGCATAAAAACTGCCGTGTAACTTAAAAACAACAACATCAGTGCCATCCAGCTCGACAACCATACGCTCGCCTTCAGCTAGCATCGTGTCCTTACCTATTGTTTGCCATTCAGACATGGTCTCACCCATTTTTTAAATAAACATCATAACGTAATAGCTTACCTTGCAAACGCTGGTTAGGCGTACCGCTTATTGGCTCGGCATAATCGGGTAATTTAACCACAACACGTTTACTTGCGGTTTGCCAGGCAACCTCAAACAACTCGTGTTTATCATCATCAGAACCTAATAGTTCGTGCAAAACACGCATGTTTTTTCGCGCTAATGCCGATTTTTTGCGTTTTGCTGGAAACATAGGGTCTAAATAAACACATTCAGGCGTAAAATTGAGTTCAGTTAAACCTAAAATCGCGCTTTTAGCGATTAGCATAGGCGCAGTTAAACCTAGACGAATAAACCAATCAAGCTCAGCCAAGCGCCGCCAACCGTCTGATAATAGCTCAGCCATTAGAGGTGAGCGCTCAAAACACCAGACATCTAAACCCATACGAAACATGTGCAAACTGTCCTGCCCCCACCCCGTCGTTGCATCAACCACAGTTTGGGTTTTTCGGCCTAACGCTTGAGCAAACAAGCCATCTTTAGGCGCTGGCCATGAGCGTTGCTCACCCGGCCTAGGCATAACATCGACGTATAAACCACCTTGCTTAACGAGTTCATGATCGATGAGTTTTAGACATCCGTCACGCCACGTTAAAAAATAAGGCTCTAATGCGGGCAGACTCGCTCTTAATGGTAAGTTTAAACGCTCGGCCAAGACCTGGTGAGCAGTTAACGACTCAGGGTTTAAGCATAAAACCGCAAGCTTTCCCGAATAGGCGTCTAACATTATTCAGTTGATACCGAATCACCTTGATTTTTTAGCGCGGCATCTAGCGTATGCCAAGCCAATGTCGCGCACTTAACCCTTGCAGGATAGTCGCGTACACCCGCTAACACCGCTAGTTTGCCAACGGCTTCTAGCTGAATGTCTTCGCTTTTGCCCGTCGTCATGTCATGAAAGGTTGTAAACAAGGCAGATGCTTCAGCTTCAGTTTTACCTTTGATAATTTCAGTCATTAATGACACCGATGCGGTGGAAATTGCACACCCCGAACCTTGAAAGCTGGCGTCGGTAATGGTATCGCCATTCAGCTTTAAATATAAAGTTAACCGGTCGCCACATAAGGGATTAAACCCCTCCACTTTGCGATCAGCAGATTCAATCACACGGAAATTACGTGGATTACGGTTATGATCGAATATGACCTCTTGATAAAGGTCGCGTAAGTCTTCAAACATGGGGAGACCTTAGACTATTATTCAGAATAAAAATATGGATACAGTTCTGCCACACTAATGTACCGACTTACTTGCCGCATCACTGCTTTACAGGTTCCTGTATCTAGTTCGTTGTGATTTGGAATAGTCAATATTTGCTTTTGATCTTGGACAATACGAACCATTTTAATATGACTACCTCGTTGAGAAGCCACCACAAAACCAAATCCAGTTAACATTGCAACGATTTGTTTAGCAGTTAGCCGCCTTAATTTTGGCATACTGCAGCCATCTCGTAATTGATGACAATAGGCGGATTGGGAGCAAAACCAAGTTTAGCTAAATCTTCGCCTTCCAAATGCAAGCTAATCGCTTCACGAAGATTCTCAGTAACTTCATCCAACGTTTGTCCTTGAGTTACTATAGGCAATTCAACACATTCAGCCACAAACCCAGTTTGTTCGCCTTGATGAATATGTGCTTTGATGGTGTAGAACATAAAAATCACTCCAACAGCTTTCGCCATCAACCAAATAACTTAATTAACTCACGTATGCCAGCCATTAATACGTCGATTTCTTGCTGAGTATTATACATGGCAAATGACGCTCTAGCGGTAGCAGGCACTTGGTAAAAATCCATCACCGGCATGGCGCAATGATGACCGGCTCGAATCGCAATACCTAAGCTATCTAACATCGTACCTATATCGTGTGGGTGAATTTTAGCGAGCGTAAACGATAAAATAGCGCCTTTTTCCTGAGCAGTACCGACCAAAGTCAAGCCATTGATTTGACTTGCTTGCTCAGTCGCATAAGCCAATAACTCGGCTTCATAGGCGGCGATAGCCTCCATGCCGATACCGGCTAAATAATCAATCGCCGCGCCTAAACCCACCACATCGGCAATATTAGGCGTACCGGCTTCAAATTTATGCGGTAAACCTGCATACGTGCTTTTATCAAATGTGACGGTACGAATCATATCGCCCCCACCTTGATAAGGCGGCATGGCGTCTAACCATTTTTGCTTGCCATACAAGACGCCTACACCAGAAGGTCCATACAGCTTATGCCCAGAAAACACATAAAAGTCACAATCTAACGCTTGCACATCAACAGCCATGTGCGGAATCGCTTGTGCACCGTCTAACAATACCGGAATATTACGCGCATGTGCTGCTTCGATAATCGCACTAACCGGATTAATCGTCCCTAACGCATTAGACATGTGAGCCACAGCCACTAACCGGGTTTTTTCAGTCAACAAACCAGGTAAATGCTCCATAATAAGCTCACCAGACACATTCATCGGTAAGACTTTCAATACTGCCCCAACGCTTTCACACAACATTTGCCACGGCACGATATTGGAATGATGCTCCATGGCGGTAATCACAATCTCATCGCCTGGCTTAACAAAGGCTTTACCATAACTATGCGCGACTAAATTAATGGCTTCGGTCGCTCCGCGCACGAAAATAATTTCTTTAGCCTGTGCCGCGTTAATAAAGGTTTTGACTTTCTCCCGCGCCGCTTCAAATTTATCGGTTGCGCGCACACTTAAGGTGTGGACGCCACGATGAATATTGGCGTAATCGTGGCGATAAAAATCACTAATGGCATTAATCACGGCATCAGGTTTTTGACAACTAGCCGCATTATCTAAATAAACCAATGGCTTATTGCGTATCTGTGTCGCTAAAATGGGAAAATCAGCGCGGATGTCCGCTATAGGAAACTCAATCATGGAACTCATAGGGATGAAAACAAAATATCCTAGTAAAACACTAGGATTTTAAAGTAGCGCTATTTTAGCGCAATGTCAATTAAGCGGTAGCCACAGTATTCGCTACAACCCCATTAATAAGTCATAAAAATCATCTTCCCCTGGTTTAGGAATGTCATAGGACTTAAGAAATCTTTTCAGTTCGGCAAAATCCTGAAGTTCTAACGTTTCATTAGTAATCTCTACTATTTCCCGCTTCAACGCTGCAATATCGGCTTTAAACGCTTGTAACATTTGTTTGCTTGATAATGTTTGCCACGGAGCTAAGTCTAGCTTCATTTTAAACGGCGCGCTCATTACTTGGATTTCATCCTCGATTTCCATTAACTGCTCTTCTAACACCTGGTTGATATAATTTAACCGGTCTTCCGCTAGATTGTTAATGTAGTGCGTGTCAATTTGCGCTAACTCTAATTGCAACTCTAATAACGCCAGCAAATCTTTTTTCGCATAAGCCGCGTTAATACGTTGCATTAGCTCAGTTTTACGCGCGCGCTCGGTTTCATCAGGCTCTCGGTCAGGATGACATTCAGAGGTTAATTTACGATAAACTTCACGTATCGATTTACTAATATTTTCTTCCGCTACACGCTCTTGCTCTTCTTTAGCTAATTGCTTCGCAGTCTTCTTTTTAGCAGGCTTTGCCTCATCTTCCTGCTGCTCGATTTTGTCTTGTTCAGCCCGAAGATTTAACATGGTTTCTTCGAGGATTTTTTTAGCTTCATCCGGGTTGCTTATGTCAAAGTCATCACCTAAATCAACGCCAAAATGACTTTCAAACATAGACTTAAACAAATCACCCGCCATCGCTTCAGAATCTTGTTTTATCGAGTTGAAATCAACATCGCTATATTGGTCATGTAAAGCCATTATTTCTGCATCTTCGTTTACCGCTAAAATATCAGCCGTGAGTTCAGTGATTAAATGGCTTAACTTCTTCTTATCTGTTTTGCTAAACCCTTTACTGTGATACGCCTTATCCAGTAAACGAGCAAACCCCATACGCGCTTCGCAATGTTGTTTTTGTAGCGGCTCGTATTCAGTGGTAAACGCGAGATTAAATTTAGGGATAGCCTCTTGCCATTCTTGCAGGTGTTTTTTTTGCGTTTCGACTTTTTTTGCTTAGTGTGTTGTATTTTTTCTGTGCTTTAGACAACACTGTTTTAGCATTAGCCGCTTTGCTTATAGCTAGCTTTTTTTTAGATGGTTTGCTCATAATAGTGATAACAAAAGAAGATTTAAAGGTAATGGATAGGTTTTCTCGTCATCTGGGCTGTGTTATTCAACCGCGCTAACTAAGTTACCTAGTCATGCGCCCAAGTAGTCACACCGTACTATATAAATGACGCATCGTCTAGTCAGGGCGAGCGTTGAATATTCACCCCCCCCCCAAAAAAAAACTGCCATCTGGATAGTTGTATTAAGATAGTGTAGGCTGACGGTCAACATTTGCCCAAGCGTCTGAACACAACATCCCTGCTACATGAATACCTCTGTCAAATCTGATAAAAAAACATCTCCCACCCAACACACCCCAATGATGCAACAATATCTTAGGATAAAAGCCGATTATCCTGAGACGCTGTTGTTTTACCGTATGGGTGACTTTTACGAGCTGTTTTATGACGACGCGGTAAAAGCCGCACAATTGCTGGATATTACCTTGACTGCGCGCGGGCAATCAGCAGGCGAACCTATCGCAATGGCGGGAATTCCTTATCATGCTGCCGAATCCTATTTAGCGCGTTTGCTTAAGTGCGGCATGTCAATTGCCATTTGCGAGCAAATCGGCGACCCCAATACCAGCAAAGGCCCCGTTGAGCGTAAAGTCGTGCGTATTGTCACGCCTGGGACAGTAACCGACGAAGCATTATTAGAAGAGCGTAAAGAGAATTTATTAGTCGCTGTTTGCTCAGAACGTCAGAAATACGGCATCGCCAGTTTGGATTTAGGTAGTGGTCGCTTTACAGTCATTGAAGTGTCGTCCGATGACCAATTACTCAGTGAGTTGAATCGGTTAAATCCGGCTGAATTGCTGTTTAACGAGGAGGTCACGTTATTACCTAGCTTAAAACAACGTAGCGGTTTATGCCGTAGGCCACCGTGGCATTTTGACGCGGATAGTGCGAGGCAACGGGTATTACAACAGTTTAATACCGTTGATTTAAAAGGCTTTGGTTGTGATACGCTAACCTTAGCAGTCACTGCGGCCGGGGTATTATTGCAATATGTTAAAGACACTCAGCAAAGCGCGTTGCCCCATATTCAAGGCTTACGCGTGGAATATAGCCATGATGCGTTAATTTTAGACGCCGCGAGTCGGCGTAATTTAGAGCTAGACTTTCATCCATCGGGGTTAATGCAGTACACCTTATTAGGCGTATTAGATAAGACCGCAACGGCGATGGGCAGTCGGTGTTTACGCCGGTGGTTGCACAGACCGTTACGCGATCAAGCCTTATTAAATCAACGCTATGCCGTGATAACCGCCTTATTAACCGATGCCTTATTCCAGTCAGTACAAACGCAGCTTAGGCATGTTGGCGATATTGAGCGAATTAGTTCGCGTATTGCGTTAAAGTCAGCTAGACCACGCGATTTAGTCGTGTTACGTCAGACTTTAGCCGTATTACCCGAATTACAAGCTTGTTTAGCAGTGCATGAGCTACCTGAGTTAGACCGTTTAGCGCAACAAATCGGGGAATATCCTGAGTTAGTAGCGTTATTACAACAAGCCATTATCGATAATCCACCCGTTTTAATTCGCGACGGCGGCGTTATTGCACCAGGTTATAGCGCTGAATTAGACGAATTACGTTATTTAAGCCAACATGCCGATCAGTTTTTAATCGATTTAGAGGCAAGAGAAAAAGCCGCTACCGGCATTAATACGCTGAAAGTCAATTATAACCGCGTACATGGCTACTATATCGAGATTAGCCATCAGCATAGCACTAAAATTCCCGCTCATTATCACCGCAAACAAACCTTAAAAGGTGCGGAGCGCTATATTACTGACGAGCTAAAAGCGTTTTGAAGACAAGGTATTAAGCGCACGCGAAAAAGCCTTAGCCTTTGAAAAAGCATTGTATGATGAACTACTAAACCGTTTAGGTCAGTCTTTATCCGAATTACAACACTGTGCGCTAGCGTTAGCTGAATTAGATGTGTTGACTAATTTTGCTGAGCGTAGCGAGCGTTTGCAACTCGTTAAGCCTGAGCTAACAGCTAATCCCGGAATTGACATTCAAGCCGGCAGACATTTAGTCGTCGAGCAGGTATCAGAGCAACCGTTTGTCGCTAACGATTTAGAACTGTCACCCAAACGACGTATGTTAATCATTACCGGGCCGAATATGGGCGGTAAATCCACGTATATGCGGCAAACAGCACTCATCGTGCTAATTGCGCATATAGGCTGTTTTGTGCCTGCTAAATCATTAACCTTAGGCCCTGTGGATAAGATTTTTACCCGCATCGGTGCGTCAGATGATTTAACCAGCGGCCGTTCCACGTTTATGGTGGAAAATGTCTGAAACCGCTAATATTTTGCATAACGCTACCGAAAATAGCTTAGTATTAATGGATGAAGTAGGACGCGGTACTAGCACGTTTGATGGCTTGTCATTAGCGTGGTCATGCGCCGATTATTTAGCGAAAGTCTGTAAGGCGTATACGCTATTCGCCACGCATTATTTTGAGCTAACCGCACTAGCCGACGACTATAAGGCGATACGCAATGTGCATTTAGATGCGATGGAACATAGGGAGAAGATTATTTTTATGCATGCCGTTAAAGAAGGCCCCGCCAGCCAAAGTTATGGCTTACAAGTCGCCGCTTTAGCGGGCGTCCCCAAAGTTGTGATAGAAAAAGCCAAACTTAAGCTACAACAGTTAGAGACCCAAGCCTACATAGACCAGCAAAAAGAAACCGGCGTTAATCAATTAGACTTGTTTGCCTCTAATGATTGTCATCCGGCAGTCTTGCTGTTATCCGATGCGAATCCAGATGAATTAAGCCCTAAGCAAGCCTTAGAATTTCTCTATAAACTCAAAGGCCTGCTGTAAACAGTAGCGGCTTTGTAAACAAAATATCAATATTTTTAAAAATAAAACTGGCATAATTTTTTTATTTCCCTATAATGCTTAGATTCTTGAAGCACAGATGCCTTGGTGGCGAAATTGGTAGACGCAAGGGACTTAAAATCCCTCGGAGTAACATCCGTGCCGGTTCGACTCCGGCCCAAGGCACCATTCTTTAGCTTCTTAAGCCACACCCTCCTCTTAGCGTTATTTTTTGGTAACGCGGCTATTAGCAAAACGCTCTTAAAAACCATTAACTCATGATAAGTTAATGCGTTTAAGTAAACTACTAAACTCCATAAACCAACCTTCTGTTAAAACAGCTTAGCGTAACGGATTGGCGTCGCTATGCTATGTTTTTCCAGTAATTAGGCTACACGCTTAAGACTGGACAGGGCATTTAGAACGCAGGTGTCGGCAGCATGGGTGCTGCCGCCAAGCCTACAAGGACGTATATACAGCGTCCTGCGTTCTGAATGAGCTGTCCAGTCTTAAGTTAGTAACCCGTATTTAACTTAACTATCTTTTTAGACCGCGACGCTTATGATTCCAATGGTTAACCTTAAAGCCCAATATGCCGAAATCAAAGATGAAATCGAGCAAGGCTTAGCTGAAACACTTGCCAATTGTTCATTTATATTAGGCCCGAATGGGCAAGCGTTTGAGCGCGAATGCGAACAGTATTTGTCCGTTAAACATGCAATTGGCGTGGCATCAGGCACAGATGCCTTACATTTAGCGTTATTAGCGTTAGGCGTAGGCCCAGGCGATGAAGTCATTACCACAGCGTTTACGTTTATTGCCACCGCAGAAGCCATTAAATATGTAGGAGCAACGCCGGTATTTGTCGATATTGACCCTAAGACGTTTAATATTTCACCTGAAGCTATCGTCAGTGCTATCACTCCTAAAACAAAAGCCGTAATGCCTGTGCATTTATTCGGTCAACCTGCCGACATGCCTGCAATTACAAAGATTTGTGAGCAACATGGCTTGCTATTAATTGAAGATGCGTGTCAGTCGTTTGGCGCCAGCATTCAAGGTAAACAAACTGGCACATTCGGCCAAGCGGGCGCATTTAGTTTTTTTCCCAGCAAAAATTTAGGCGCATTCGGCGATGGCGGCATGGTCGTCACCGATTCGGATACCGTCGCGGCAAAAATCAAACAATTGCGTAATCACGGCTCTGATATTCGCTACTATCACGACGTCATTGGCTACAACAGCCGCTTAGATGATATGCAAGCCGTTGTGCTAAGAGTTAAATTAAAACGCATTCAGCACTATAACCAAGCGCGTCGCCAAGTCGCACAACGCTATAATGAATTGCTCGCCGATTTACCGTTAACAACGCCTTATGCTGACAACATTGGCGAGCATGTTTACCATCAATACACCTTGTTATCTGAACAACGCGATGACATTATGAAAGCGTTACAAGCCGAGCAAATCGGTTGCGCCGTATATTATCCCGTACCACTACACCAACAAAAAGCGTTCGCGCAAGAATGCCAAGGCGTACAACTAGCCCATACAGAAGCCGTCGCGGCACAATGCTTCTCGTTACCGATATGCCCTTTCTTAAGTGACGCCGACATAACACAAATCGCGAGCGTGATTCGTAACGCCTTAAGCCATGGCTAATCAAGCCAAGCCACCCGTTATCATGTTTAGCGCTGGCGAAGCGTCCGGCGATAAACATGCGGCTAACATGTTTTTAGAAATGCGCGCGCTCAATCCTGAAATCAACGCATTTGGTATGGGCGCAGCAGCAATGCGCACAGCAGGTATCGATGTTGTCTATGATTCCACATCTATAGCCGTCATTGGCGTTATTGAAGTCATTAAACATTACCCAGAAATTCGGCGTGCGTTGCAGTTAATGCATAACCTGTTACAAACACGTAAACCTGATTTACTGGTATGTGTCGATTACAAAGATTTTAATTTTAAACTCGCAAGCTATGCTAAACGCTTAGGCATTAAAGTCTTGTTTTATGTCAGCCCGCAAGTGTGGGCTTGGCGACCCGGCCGTGTTAAGCAATACGCAAAAGTTATAACCGCTATGGCCGTCATTTTCCCGTTTGAAACTTGTTACTATGAAGCTGAAAACGTGCCTGTGCGCTATGTCGGTCATCCGTCGGTCGATAAAGTCAAACCGATGTACAGTAAACAACACGCCATGCAACGCTATGGCTTAGACCCAAACAAACCTGTGCTAGGCTTATTGCCTGGTAGTCGAGCCAACGAAATAAAACGCTTATTACCCGTGATGCTCGCTGCCGCTGAGCTCATCATCAAACAACATCCTGATGTGCAATTGGTTTTACCCCAAGCACACTCCATTAGCGATGAATTGTTAAGCCATTATTTAGACCCTAACCTCACACTTAAGATAGTCAAAAATGAAATGTACGACGTCGTGCAATGCTGCGACGCCGTTATGACCTCCTCAGGCACCGCAACGCTTGAAGTAGCTTTATTAGGCATACCCATGCTTATCGCTTATCGCCTTTCCCCTATAACCTATGGACTAGGACGCTTATTGGTCAAAACACCTTTTATTGGCCTGCCGAATATCGTAGCCAACAAAGCCATTATCCGTGAATTCATCCAACATGAAGCCAACGCGCTAGCACTCGCACAAGAAGCCATAAAATTATTAAGCGACACCGTTTATGCTGACAACATGCGCAAAGAGCTAAGTGGTGTTAAACAGCGCTTAGGACAAGGCGGCGCGTCGCACAACATGGCACAATGGGCGCTGGAATTGTTAGCCTAACACATTGAGCAACACACTTAACCCAACTACCCTCAACTCGGATTGGTATTCTATTAATCGGTTTATCCCCACGGGCGTGGGGAACGCAGCACGTAATGTGCGCAGGCTCTATATGGGGTTTGGCGTCTATCCACCAAAATAGCAAGTAATGAAGACAGCAAACTTTTTGCCGCGTTTTCTAACGTTAAGGACAAACTCAAAAATGCCCAGATAACAAAGGTAATTTGTCCTGTGAGATACCACGATACGGTCGTAACCAAGAGCGTAGCAACGACCAGAAGCTTTCGATGGTATTTGGCTACCAACTTAAAACGGGACAATACCAAGCCGGGACAGGTTGTTTAGAGTGGCAGAAAACTGCTCCCTGCGTTTTCTGCATTCGCCACGTCCTTGTGGCTTGAGGTGTCGGCAGCAGGGATGCTGCCGCCAAGCCTACAGGGACGTATTTACGGCGYCCTGCGGTCTGAATGACCTGTTCCGTCTTAAGTTGGTGCCGAAAAAAAAAAAAAAAAAGTGATTTAAAACAAGAAACTCTAATTACTCATAGCCTTTAAGATATGTTGTGAATGCGTCACCCAGCCAAAAATGCCGCTTTGTGCTTTAATCATGCGTAACCCTACATCATGAAATTCGGGTATATAAGAGCCACAACAATCACCCGGCACAATGCAGCGATAACCACGGTCGTTGGCCTCTCGAACCGTAGTATGAACACAGACTTCGGTGGTGACGCCGCATACGATTAAATTTTCAATATCATGCTGTTGTAATATCGACTGCAATTCGGTGGCATAAAACGCGCCTTTACCGGGTTTGTCGATAATAGGTTCATTGGGCTTGGGATATAAGGCGGGGATGATGTCGTGTCCTGGCTCGCCACGTATCAGGATGCGACCCATAGGACCTGCTTGCCCTATTCTGACACTAGGCTCGCCTCGTTCTACTTTGGCTTTATGCGCATCAGACATATCGGGCAAGTGCTCACTTCACGGGTATGAATAATCAGCATATCTGCTTGTCTAGCGGCTTCTAGTAAAGATTGGCAAGGTTGAATAGCGGCTGATAACAGTGATACGTCATTACCAAGTGATTCTCCAAACCCCCCAGGTTCAAGAAAATCACGTTGCATATCAATTATCACGACAGCCGTTTTGGATAGCTGAACGGCAATACCTTCTGGTTCAGCTTCAATTTCAAGTATTTGCATAAAGAGCCTAGCATCATTTAGGTGAGAGAATATGTTGTAAATGCAACTATGTATACAACGTAAGCAAGTAATATGCCATTGATTTTTATTTCATCTTTGTTGATAAGCTGCTGTTATTAAAGATATTATTTTGGTTTTTCGGCAATATTTAAGAAAGATACATTCACTTATTTGGTGCGTTTAAGCGCTTTTAAGGTGATTACTATCGCTTGCTCGCGAATGAGTGTGGTTATGCTCGCGTAGATTCAAATCACGCGAGTGTTGTTCGTTCTGGATTGAGTTCACGATGCGGCTATGCACTTTAGACGGGCAATGCCAAGCAGGGACAGGACGTGTAGAGCGCAGGTGTTGGCAGCAGGGATGCTGCCAACAAGCCTACAGGGATGTATTTACGGCGTCCTCGGCAACTGCTCCTGCGTTGCTAAGCCACATCCCTGGCGTTATGCGCTCTAAACGTCCTGTCCCTACTTAAGTTGGTAGCCCGCCACTATGTCAATAATACATTTTGTAGAAACACCCCTAAATGGGTCAAAAAAACACCAAAATGCACCAAAAAGCAGCAAAATTGGCTAATAAAACCCATTAATAACGCTAACATTGAGAATAGACTCTCGATACGATAAGGCTATCAGCGCATGATGAGTATTGGCATTATTGATGCATGTTTTATTGTATACAACGATGAGTTTATTAGCGCAGTTGATTATCATCGGTGTAGCTTCATCAATCGCTTTAACACGCATCTAAGATAAATCCTATCTTTGCTGGTTAAATGTCGGTCATTATTATCATGAATTTACTGAGAGGCATACGATGCTCACACCAGCCAATCCTTTTATGAATGTTATTGGCTTATTTGCCAGGACGTTAGTCGCCCTATTGATTACGCTCATGTCACCTGTCTGGGCTTATGCCGAAGACGAGCTAGTGGTTGGTTTTATTTATGTAGCTCTAAAGCCGATTATGGTTATAACCAAGCGCACGCTCTTGGTGCGGCGGCGATAAAGTCAATACCTGGGGTTAAAGTACTCGAAGAAGAAAATGTGCCAGAAACGATTGCTGTGCAAAATACTATGGAAAGCATGGTTAACTTGGATGGCGCTAAAGCGATTTTTCCTACCTCCTTTGGTTATTTTGACCCGCATATTTTGGCTGTCGCCCCAAAATACCCTGATGTTAAGTTTTTACATGCCGGCGGCTTATACCAAGAAGGCAAACATCCTAGCAATGTCGGCAGCTATTTTGGTTATATCGATGAAGCGCAATACATCGCTGGCATCGTTGCAGGCGGTACATCTAAAACAGGAAAATTAGGTTTTATCGCCGCAAAACCCATTCCGCAGGTGTTGCGAAACATCAATTCTTTTACCCTTGGTGCCCAAAGCGTAAATCCTAACATTACTACGCAAGTTATTTTTACCGGCGATTGGTCTATGCCTGTTAAAGAAGCCGAAGCCACTAATAGTTTGATTGACCAAGGCATTGATGTGATTACCATGCATGTAGACAGTCCTAAAGTGATTATCGAAATTTGTGAACGTCGAGGAATTTTTTCCAGCGGCTATCATGCTAATCAAGCTGAATTGGCGCCTAAAGGCTATTTAACTGGTGCAGAATGGAATTGGGCTAAAGTTTATACCGATTATGTGAATCTAATAAAAGCTGGCGCTCCGTTACCGCATTTACTCAGAGGTGGCATAAAAGAAGGCTTGGTTAAAGTTTCAAACTATGGCCCGGCCGTGAGTGCGAAAACCATTGAACTGGCAGATGCAGCGAAAGCAAAGTTTATGGCTGGAACCATGGTGATTTATAAAGGTGAGCTAAAAGATAATAAAGGTAAGGTCGTGATTCCTGCTGGGACGCAATTATTGCAAACCGATATTAAATTAGAAGCGATGGATTATTTAGTTGCGGGTGTTATTGGCAGTACGGGTTCATAAACATGAAAGCCGTGGCGTTATTGTCTGCTACCGAATCGGTGTGGATTCCGATGGTTGCCCTGGTGTTATCGCTCGCAGTCTTTGGCGTAGTGATGGCGTTCTTAGGACATGACCCTTGGAGTGTGTTTTATTCCATGTATCGAGGTGGTTTTGGCAGTGCTTTTTCATGGCAAAACACATTGGAGCGAGCTTCACCGCTGTTATTGACTGCTTTATGCACAGCTTTACCTGCGCGCTTAGGGCTTATCATGATTGGTGGTGAAGGGGCATTCGTGGTGGGTGGTATCGCGGCGGCTATAACTGGTTTAAGTTTAAGCGGATGGTCTAGTCATTGGGTCATTGCGGCTATGGCGGTGTTAGCGATGGTTTCTGGCGGCGTGTGGATAGCCATTACCGGTTGGTTAAAACATGCGCGTGGCGTCAATGAAACCATTACGAGCTTGCTTTTTAACTACATTGCTATTGCGGTATTAAACCATTTGGTGACCGGGCCATTACGCGACCCTCAAAGCCTTAACAAGCCCTCTACGATGCCGATAGGCAGCGCAAACATGCTAGGCGATATTCCGGGTAGTCATATTCATTGGGGCTTAGTGTTTGGGTTAGCATTATGTCTTATCTACTATGTCATTTATCAATTTTCTACGATGGGGTTTGCAGTTAGGGTTATTGGCGGCAACTTACGCGCTGCCAAATTGGTAGGGTTACCGGTAGGGCGCTTAACCATTCTGACTTGTTTTTTAGCCGGGGCGGCGGCGGGGCTTGCCGGTGCTATTGAAATCGCCGCCATTCACGGCGCAGCTAACGCTTCATTAGTAGCGGGTTATGGTTATGCGGGCATCTTAGTCGCCTTTTTAGCTAGGCAAAATCCGTTAACTATCATACCTGTCGCTATTTTTTTAGGTGGTATTTTAGCAAGTTCGGGGTTGTTACAGCGCAGTCATCATTTACCTGATGCAACCGTCTTTATCTTACAAGGTATTATTTTTACCTTTATCTTATTTAGTGAAACCTGGTATGGACGTTTGAAAGCGTCATAAAGAGAGAGCAACAATGAATAGC
>NZ_LAJX01000069.1 GCF_000963695.1 Methylocucumis oryzae | reverse complement strand
CAGCCGCCGAACCCCCTTTCGAGCTTTTAAAATAGTCGAGCAGGCTCATTATTTGCTCCCGAATAGTTTTCCAAACAGTCCTTTCTTTTCATCAATAAACCGATGTGGACGCTCTTCGCCTAAGTAGCGAGCGATAACATCGGCGTACGCTTGGCCTGCGTCACTTTTTTTCATCTAAGATAACGGGAACGCCCGAGTTTGAAGCATTTAACACGGATTTGGATTCTGGTATGACTCCAAGCAAATGCAGCGATAATATTTCTTGCACATCGTTAACACTTAGCATCTCACCTAGTCTTACGCGTTCTGGTGAGTAACGTGTTAATAATAAATATTCTTTAATAGGTTCGGCGTTTTAGTTCTGCTCGGCGTGATTTGCTAGCCAGTAAGCCTAACATGCGGTCAGAATCCCTGACAGAGGAAACTTCAGGGTTAGTGACGATAAATGCATCGTCGGCAAAATACATGGCTAAATGTGCGCCTTTTTCTATGCCAGCCGGAGAGTCACAGATAATGTATTTAAAATCTTTGGCTAAATCTTCTAGGACTTGGCCTACTCCTTCTTGGGTGAGTGAGTCTTTATCTCGGGTTTGCGAGGCGGGCAAAATATAGAGTTGATCGCAATGTTTATCACGGATTAAGGCTTGATTAATGGCGGCTTCGCCATTAATGACATTAACAAAGTCATAAACAACACGGCGTTCACAACCCATGATTAAATCGAGATTGCGTAAGCCCACATCAAAATCGATGACGACAGTTTTATGGCCGCGTTTAGCTAGGCCCATTGCGATAGCGGCGCTGGTAGTGGTTTTACCTACCCCCCCTTTGCCGGAAGTGACGACGATTATTCTTGCCACAAGTATTCCTCTAAATAATATCAATAATCAAAGTGTGTTCTTGCAAATAGATTTGTACGGGTTTTTTTCGATAGTGTGCGACGTCTAGGTCTTCATTAACTTTATAGTGGCCAGCAATTGAAACGAGTTCGGCTTCAAGATTTAAGCAAAATATACGTGCATCAGTATTACCGAGTACGCCAGCGGAAACCCGACCTTTTAACGTATTGTAAACGTGAATATTGCCTTCAGCCATAATTTCAGCGCCTGGGCTGACTTGGGCGGTGACGATTAAATCGCCATGTGAATAAATGCGTTGTCCAGAGCGTACCGGTTGATTAATAAATAACGTTGCCGCGTTTTTATCGGGTAAGGCTTTAGCTTCGGTTTCTACTTTGGCTTTAGCGTCTTTTGCTGATTCGGCTGATTTAGCTTCGTGCAGTATGTTGTGATGTAACGAGTAGGCGGGTATTAAAAGCTCTAAGGCTTTGTTGTTTTGTTCTTTGTTGCCACCTCTAATACCTATGGGTAGCATACCTGACTTATATAAAATACCCGTCAGTTCGGCAATATCGATATTAAGCTCTTTTTTATTAATCTCTTGTACGTCAAAAACAATAGGAGAATTTTTAAAAAAATCAGGGGCTAATTGTATTTTTTGTTGTAATTGTTGATCGATAACCGCTAAGTCATTGCTATACAGGAATAAAACAGGCACGGAAAACGTGCTGCCTTTAAATTCCAGCGCCGGTGTGTGTTCTGAAGGAAGTGAGTCTATCGCCATCCGTTATCGGGGATAAGTAAACTGTGAACCAATTCTATCATTGCTATTTGAAAAAAGCATTTCTAATAACAATAGGTTAATTTCTAAAAACGGCATGGATGTGTATTATGGGCTTATCAGGTTTGTGGCAGCAGTTTAGCATAAGCCATAAAAAAAAGGGTTGCATTTACATGCAACCCTTTTGTGAATCGGTAAAACAGCTCGATTAGCGTTTTGAGTATTGAGGACGCTTTCTTGCTTTGTGTAAACCGACTTTTTTACGTTCTACTACGCGTGAATCGCGTGTGACAAAACCTGCTTTGCGTAAGGCTGGACGTAATGTTTCATCGTATTCCATCAATGCGCGGGTTAAACCTTGGCGAATAGCGCCTGCTTGACCTGACGGGCCGCCACCTTTGACGATGACGTTAATATCGAACTCACCATCTAAGTTAACACAGCCTAAGGGTTGTCTGGAAACCATTTGGTCAGTTTTGCGACCAAAATAGTCTTCAATAGATTTGTCGTTAATCGTGATTTTGCCGTTGCCTTTGGTCGCATAAACCCGAGCTACTGAGCTTTTGCGGCGACCGGTTCCATAATATTGAGCTGTTGCCATAATGTCTCGCTTATATCTCTAAAACTTTGGGTTGTTGGGCTTGATGGTCGTGGCTAGGGCCTGAATAAACTTTTAATTTTTTTAAACATCGCGCGACCTAAGGCATTTTTTAGGCAACATGCCTTTAACAGCAGTTGTTAAAATGCGGTCAGGATAAGTCTGTCTTAATTTGCCAAGGCTAACGGTTTTTAAATTGCCGATATAGCCGGTGTGGTGATGATAAAGTTTATCTTTTTCTTTGTTACCTGTGACGCCGATTTTTTCTACGTTGACAACAATTATGTAATCACCGGTATCGACATGAGGTGTGTATTCTGGTTTATGTTTACCGCGAAGACGGCGTGCTATCTCAGAAGCAAGCCGACCCAGCGTCTTGCCTTCTGCATCAACAACGTACCAATCACGCTTCACTTCGGCTGGTTTTGCACTAAAAGTTTTCATCGTTGCAGTTTTCTATAAAGGCGTAATAAAAGAGCGAGAATTCTACTAAAACGAGCTGTTATTGGCAAGTGTTTTGTTTGATTTTGTTAATAATGGGGGGAGTTCTTCGATTGCGACATAAAATTTGCCTTGTTCGGCGTTGGAAAAATCGTATGCATCTTTCATTTTGGCTTTTTCCCATCAAAACCTTGTTCGATGGCTTGCAGGGCGGCTAACGTGATGCTGTTGAGTGATGGCTGGATCTCCTCATCGACAAAAGTCACCAGTACTTTCATTCTTTTTTCAGAAGGCGGCAACTCTTCTAAAGTAACCTTGCCATTGTCGTAAATGCCGTTAATAGTGGTGTGCATGATGCTTTCCTAAAGATATTTTTCCAACATCGCCTGCCTTTTGACGATGGCGGTTAGTTCCAGTTGCCCATTGCTAGCAATGGGCTTAAATGGCAACCCGCTGGGCAATCTCAATATCTTTGCGTAACAAATCATTGACCAATGTTTGCAACCTGTCAGGACTGCACTTTTGGCTTAAAAACCTTGCCACATCTTGGTCAAGGTAAATCGGTGCTTGAATGTCTTCGATAGGCACATAAAACTTGCCTTGTTCGGCGTTGGTAAAGTCGTATTCGTCTTTCATTTTTTCACCCTCTTCAAATAGGTTGCTTTTTCATTGTGGGTTGCCTTTCTGGCGGAAATGATGCGGATTATTTCGTCAGTTCTGTAAGTATGCACCACCAGCAGAGTTTGTTCGCGTAAGTTTACACCCAACAGTAACCAACGTTCTTCATCTGCCGAATGGTCATCATCCAGCAAATTTAACGCGAACGGATCGGCAAACACATAAACAGCATCACGGAAATCAACGCCATGCTTGCGGATGTTGGTTTGGTTTTTGGATTCGTCCCATTCAAATTTCATAAATACTTATCCAGCACCGCCTGTTTTTGGGCAGGGGCTTGGTTGATGACGGTTTGGGTGGCGGCTATGGCCTGATCGATTGAATCCTTGCCATGAGTCCATAGCTCATACTCGCTAATATTGATTTCTTCATTCCAAAAAACCGCATATCCACCAGCTTCTACCTGCACATTTTTGAAAAAGCCCGAGTTTTTTTAGTGGCCAAAACCGTTTATTTTTTAGCAAAGCTGAACGTCATACCATTTTTATTCGCCATTATTAAACTCAATGGCTAAAACATGATGATTAATGGCCTTGGCTTGGAGTATTTTGGGACAGTTCATAGTAAAGGTGGCAGTTTATGAAATTCTTGTTAAAGTGGGTCGGCGCATTGTTCAGAAATTTCGCGTCTGCGGGTAGAGTCCGTGCAAAACAGTGCAGGTAGAGTGTTTTGTGTGAATTGCCAGTTTTAACTCATTGATTTTATAGAATGCCTGCAAATTAAATGTTAAAAATTTGAGTCTCAACTTATTGATTTTGTTGGTCTGCATTGTTTTGTAGGGACTACCTGCCTACAGTTGCCTAAAGTTTGATATTTAGCGAATGTAGCTTTCTATATAAATGCGTCCGTTCTATACCTACCACGGCGGATAATTTTGCTACGCTGCCGCCGGTACGTTCGAAATGGTATTCTAGGTAGGCTTTTTCAAAATGGTCACGGGCTTCTTTTAACGGTAAGTTAAAGAAAATCTGGCACCGAGGCTGATAAATTCATGTCGCTAGCGACGGTTCCTAACGCGGCTTTGACTTCATCGAGTTCTATGTCTTCCCCGACGCCTAAAATCATTAAGCGTTGCACTAGATTTTTTAATTCTCTGACGTTGCCGCGCCAAGCGTAGTTGCGTAAAAAAATTTTGCGCCGCCATGGAAAAAACGCCGGAAAGCCAATTTATCTTGATTAACAAAGAAATCTACATAAAAGCTGAGCAAGCCTGGCACATCTTCGCTGTGATTTCTAAGTGGTGGAATTTCCAACGAAACTTCGTTCAGTAAAAAGTATAAATCTTGCCGGAAGCGTCCCATTTTAACTTCTTCGTCTAACGGTATTCGGGTCGAAGCAATGACGCGGGTGTCTACGCGCACGGCTTCGCTACCACCTACGCGTAGAAAAGAGCTGGATTCGAGTGCGCTTAATAGGCGCAGTTGGGTTTCTTTATCCATGCCACCGATTTCGCCTAAGAATAATGTGCCTTTATGCGCGCGCTCTAATAGGCCGGGATACACTTTGCCCGCGCATTCTTTGCCAAAGAATTCTACTGCGGAGTTTTCAGGCGCAATGCTGCCGACAGCAACATCGACAAAAGGTCCTTCTTTGTGGGCGCTGTTGTTGTGTAAATAACGCGCATAAAGCTCTTTACCCACCCCGGCTTCACCGACGAGTAGCACTTTTGCTTCGTGTTGCGCTAGGCGTTTGAGTTGGTCTTTGATGCGGGCTACCGTGGCGCTTTTGCCTATAGGTTCTATATCGGTGGCCGCGCTAGGGCGGTGTGCTGGGTGTTCTAAGGTTGATTACTTGAGGCTAACGCACGCTCTACAATGAGCAGCAGTTTAGCCATCGATAGCGGTTTTTCCAAGAAATCAAAAGCGCCTAAGCGCGTTGCTTCAACAGCGGTTTCTACCGAACCATGGCCTGACATCATGACCACAGGGCATAGGCTTGAGTCCTCAGCTATCCATTCTTTTAGCAAGGTGATGCCGTCAGTGTCGGGCATCCATATATCTAATAAGATTAAATCGGGTTTGATGGTTTTTTTCAAATCGCGGGCGGTGCTGGCATTATCCGCCATTGCGACCTGATAGCCTTCGTCTTCGAGAATTTCGCTGACTAAGCGGCGAATCTCAGGTTCATCATCGACCACTAATAGTTGTAGTTTTGTTGAGTTCATCAGTGCTAATAAGATTATGGGTTACCAACTTAAGACAGGACAAATCATTCAGAACGCAGGACGCCGTAAATACGTCTTTTTAGGCTTGGCGGCAGCATCTCTGCTGCCAACACCTATGCTCTGAATATCCTGCCCCGCCTTACGTTGGTAGCCAGATTATGCGTGAATTGCGGGTAATTGCAGGATAAAACCTGCGCCAGTTTTACGGTTGACATCAACTCGGATAGCCCCGCCGTGTTCTTCTATGATTTTTTTTCACTATGGCAAGGCCTAAGCCAGTGCCTTTGGCTTTAGTGGTGACATAGGGTTCAAAAATTTTTTCAATGTGCTCTTCTTTAATGCCAGGGCCGTCATCGGTCAGCCAGATTTCAACAAATTCGGCGTTATTTTTTTGCATACGGTGCAAATCGATGCCAATCACGCCTTTGGATTCTATGGCTTCTAACGCGTTTTTAATTAAGTTATGCAACACTTGACGAATACTAACCGGGTCGCCATTAATCGGCAATAAGCCAGGTTCAAAATAAGTTTTAAACTCAACATCTGATTTTAATGCATACAGTGCTAAGACTTCTTGTACTAATGTGGCTAAATCAATGGCTACGGATTGTTTTTTAGACGGTTTAGCATATTCGGAAAAATCATCGACCATTTCTTTCATCGCTTCGACTTGTTGCACAATGGTTTTGGTCGAGCGTTCTAAAATCGCGGCATCTGTAGGCTCTAACTTATCGGCAAGTTTGTGTTGTAGTCGTTCAGCGGATAATTGAATTGGTGTTAAGGGATTTTTGATTTCGTGAGCTAAGCGTCTTGCGACTTCGCCCCAGGCGGCATTTTTTTGTGCTTGAATTAAGTCGGTGACGTCATCAAACACGACTACCGCACCAACGCGCAGGCCGTCTTGTGAGTACAGCGGTGTGCCGCGACATAATAATTCTTGACGACCATTATGGCCTAGAAAAGCAATGCGTTGCTCCCAAATATCGTCGGCTTGTTCAATGAGTGATTGTATTGAGACTAAAGGCTCAGCTAATTCTGTGCTGATGGCGGCGAGTTGTAACAACGTGTGACCGATGAATTGATTCACTTGAATGCGAAAAATCCGGTAAGCCGCTTGATTGGCGGTGCGTATTTTGAAGTTAACATCAAAGCTAATCACACCAGCGGTTAAGTTGGATAATATGGTTTCAAGATACGCGCGTTGGTTTTCTATTTCAAGACCGGCGAGTCTGGATTCGGTACGCGCTTTGGCAATGCGTTGGGTCATATCATTAAACGACTCGACTAAAAAACCTAAATCGTCTTGCGCGATAACCGGCAGTTGTTGGCCATAATGACCAGAAGCAACCGCTTGCGTGCCTTTTACCAAGGTTTTTACGGGTGCGATGATATGGCGTATGCTGATAAACGCGACCCAAATAGCGGCTAGCAAGCTCATTAGTAACACTAAACACAGCGCTAGCGTAAAACTGAGTTTTAATGAATGCCGTAAGAAGTTCATTTCTTGATAGCGGACAAACGCGAATTCTACCGAGTCTGCTAAATCGGCAATACGCACCGGCACCGGATAGAGCGCTTGTAAATACTGGGGCTTAGCGGTTCTTATTACAGTAATGACGCGTATCATTAATTCATTTTCGTGCACTGGAGCGAGGGCGACATAGTCTTTGTTTTGGCGTAATTGCAACCAAATATTCTCATCCGGTAAGCTGGGTAATATATCGCTAGGATTGGTACTGCTAGACGCTAAGATTTTGCCTGGGTCTGAAAACACGGCTATTTCATTAGCATCGGATAGAACGCGGAGGTTTTCAATTTCTAAGCTAAGCAATTCTGGGGCCGTTGTTTCTAACTGCGCTGCTAATTGTTGCGTTTGTTTTAAATGCCAACGCATGCGTTGATCTAAAGAAGCTTGGCTTAATTCCAACGCATCTTTCATGGCGCGGTCTATTTCAACGTTAAACCAGCTATCTATGCTTTGATGCAGAAACTGCATAGAAAAGTAAAACACAATGGAGGCTGGTGCTAATGCGAGCACGACGAACAACGACATCATGCGTATGGTGAGTTTTGAGCCAGCTTCGCGTTTTTTTAATTGACGGGTTAACGCGACGATATTGGCGCCGACTAAACCCAGTAAAATCACGGAGCCTAATGCATTTATCAGCAATAACCAGGAATAAATTTCACCTAATTCTGAGGATTCTTGTGTCGCGGAACTCATCAGTTGCAGCGACAATAGAATAAAGCCGAATAAAACGATAACGTAAGCGTTAACCGGGAAGGTTATTTTACTAGCGGCCATGTGAACCACTCGCTAGACAGCGACCATGATGGACTTAAATAGGCGACAGGCCTTAGCGGTAACGGTAAGGCCTCGCGTTCAAACTCAACTTTCAATTTGACTAAAATATCTGAAGCATTGGCAACGTCGGTTTTGATGATGGGGAAGTTATCGAGTTTAGCCATGCTCGCTAATGCTGTTGCCAAACTTGAGTAATTTTGTTGCCCTAAACTGTTTTCATTTTTAACCCGGTACATATTTAATAATGCGTGGTATTGCAAACGATAGCCTAAGTTGAGCTCGGCGATAGTTGCATCCCATAGCCATGTCCGGGGAGTTACCAGCTTGATTCGTATCGTCCAGTAGAGTGCTACGCCATTTTGTAAGGCTTCTAGCGCTTTAGGGCTAAGCGCATAATTCACTTGGGCGGATAAACAGTAATCATGGTTAATCGCCTGAATGCTGATAGCATCGATGTGGGCTTGGTAACTTTCAGCATGGCTTGTGTTGAGTGTTAGCATCCAGCATAGCAAGACGCCAAAAACCGCCATAATCTGGGCGGTAAGCGTTAATGTTAATCGTGGCTTACTACATGATAGCCCGTGTGATTTATAGCTTGCGCAGCCGAGCATAATAAAAACCATCCATGGCGCAGTCTCCGGTTAAGATTTGTCGTCCAACTGTCGTTGCTGTTCCCCAAGCTGCCTCGAATGGGCATTCTTGTGCGTCGGTGTGCTGAGCTAAGAAGGTTTGAATCTGTTGCTCATTTTCTTGTTTTAAAATAGAGCAGGTGGCGTACAGCAAAATCCCCCCTGGCGCTAGCATAGGCCATACGGTATTTAAGAGTTTTTGTTGTAAGGCAACTAAGTGAGTTATATCTTGTTCGCTACGCAATAGTTTTATATCAGGGTGTCGACGAATCACGCCTAAGGCAGAGCACGGCGCATCTAATAAAATTCTGTCAAATAACTGATTGTCCCACCAATCTGCTGGCGTTAATGCATCACCGACGATTAATCTAGCGGATGCAGATAGATTTAAGCGTTTAAGATTGGCTTCTACGCGCTGCATTCGCGCGGCATCAATATCAATAGCGACTAACTCGCTTAATTGGGGTTGTAACTCCAATATATGACTGGTTTTGCCACCAGGCGCGGCACAGACATCTAAAACTCTATGGCCACTATTGACGGTTAATAACTCAGCGGCAATTTGCGCTGCACTGTCTTGAACTGAGGCAAATCCTAAGCTGAAGCCAGGTAATTGCTCGACATTAACTGACTTATCTAGCGTGAGTGCCGAAGGACAATGCTCAACACGGCTGGCTGGTATCGTAAGTTCGGTTAATTGTGCTAGATAGTCTTGCAGCGTGGTTTTAGCCGTGTTGACTCGAATAGTCATCGGTGGCTGGCGATTATTTTCCGCTAAAATCGTTTCTGCTTGCTCAGGCCAATCATGTTGTATGCGTTCTACTAACCAGTTGGGATGGCTAAAAGCGGCTGTTTGATGGTTATCGGCCTTTTGTTCTAGCGTTTGCTGTTGGCGTAAATAGTTTCTTAATAAGGCATTTATCAGTGCTTTGGCCCAAGGTTTTTTGCGCACTGCATAAACAGTCTCGGATACGGCCGCATGAGGTTTGACTCGCATAAACTTAAGTTGATACAAACCGACTAAAGCCAGCGCTTTGAGCTCTAAATCTTTTAATGGCTTGTCCAGTAATTGATTTAAGATAAAGTCTAAGCGGTGGTAATACCGGCAAACGCCATAACACAAGGCTTGAACAAACGCGTGATCTTGTGCGGATAAGGTAAGGGACGATAACTTACTCTGCGATAAATTATCTAAGGTTGCGGTTAGTGAGTGTCCGTGTGCAAGCACTTGCGTGATAGCACGGGCAGCGATTAAGCGTGTGTTGGTAGTCAACCGAAGGTTACTCCGTCGATGTGGTGTGCGGCAAGAAAAGCATGGCTAGGTAAGCGTTTGCCGCCTGGCAGTTGCACTTCGGTCAATTTTACCAAACCTGCGCCTGTGCCTACTAATAAGCTTTTATGAGCACAACTGACTTGGCCAGGTGCTAGCGTAAGATTGGCGTCGCTGCACTCAGCTAACCAAATGCGTAGTATGTTGTTATCGTAGCGAGTTTGAGCAACTGGCCAAGGATTTAAGCCTCTAATTTTACGCACAATAAGTTCTGCTGGTTGTGTCCAATCAATATCGGCTTCGTGTTTGTCTAATTTTTCTGCGTAAGTCACCAAGGTTTCATCTTGAGGCTCTGCTATTAATTGTCCTGATTCTATCAGCGGTAATACTTTAGCTAAACCTATTGCGCCTAATTCGGCGAGCTGGTCATGAACGTCGCTAGACGTATCCGTCGGGGTAATTGTATAGCTTTCTTTGTGCAGCATAGCGCCGGCATCAAGTTTGCGCACGATTTGCATAATGGTCACCCCGGTTTCTGCATCGCCAGCCATGATGGCGCGTTGAATAGGTGCCGCACCGCGCCAGCGTGGCAATAATGAGCCATGCACATTAATACAGCCGTATTGAGGTAGGTCTAATACGCTTTGCGGCAAAATCATGCCATAAGCTACGACGATGATTAAATCGGGTTGAAACGCTTCTAGCTGTTGAAAATCGCTAGGATTAGCAAAACTGGTCGGCTGCAACACCGGAATATGGGCATTCAGCGCAACTTCTTTAACGGGGCTAATTTGTATATGTCGACCGCGCCCTGCAGGTCGGTCGGGTTGCGTATAAACGGCACAGACCTCGTGTTCAGAGTTAAGCAACAGCCGCAAACTGGGCACGGCAAAACGCCGGTGTTCCGGCAAAAATTATTTTCATGCGTGGCTTTTTTCCATCCGGTGAATTTTGTCCAATTTACTTTTAATCCGTTGGCGTTTTAACGATGAAATGTAATCGACGAATAATTTACCTTCTAAATGGTCCATTTCATGTTGAATGCAGATGGCAAGCAAGTCTTTTGCCTGTAGCTCAAAAAGGTTGGCCATTTTTATTTAACGCTTTGACGGTGATTTCTTCGCTACGCTTTACGTTTTCATAAAAACCAGGCACAGATAAACAGCCTTCTTCTGCTTCTTTACTGCCGCTAGCCGTGATAATTTCAGGATTTATGAAGCAAAGCGGTGCGTTTTTTTCTTCACTGACATCAATGACGATAACACGCAGGTGCACATTGACTTGCGTAGCGGCTAAACCTACACCTTTCGCTCGATACATGGTTTCAAACATGTCATCAATTAAACGCTTGATTTTAGCGTCAACCTCAATCACTGGAGCGGCTTTTTTGCGTAAGCGCTCATCAGGAAATTCGAGAATAGTTAGAATACTCAACAAACTCTCCACTATAATTAACAAATGCTAGAATTCTATCTGAATTCGTCTAAACTTTGAATTCATGCCGTTAAAAAGACACCGTAGGAATCATTATGGCTTTTCGTACTTTCTTTGCTTGGCTATGTTTGTTCTGCTTTAGCTTAACGTTAAATGCTGAAGAGATACAAATTAATCCAAATCATCCTGAACAATACACGGTTGTAAAAGGTGATACGTTATGGGACATCTCTGGTAAATTTCTAACCCATCCGTGGCAATGGCCCGAGCTTTGGAGTTATAACAGTCAAATTAAAAATCCGCACTTAATTTACCCAGGTGATACGGTTTATTTTTCAATTGTCAATGGCAAGCCGCAGCTTAGCTTAACGCGTGCGCCGGTGGAATTTACTGTACCTAAAGATGGGCCGTGTATTTTACACGAAGCGGAATTAACGAATGGGCGTACTTCGTTTCCAGAAGATGGCAAGTTAAAACCTTGTATTCGTGAAATGGATTTACAGCAAGCGATTAAAGTCATTCCAATGGATAAAATCGCGCAATTTTTATCGTCGCCAAGAGTCGTTGACCCAAGAGAATTAGCAGCGTCACCTTATATCGTGTCGGTCGCAGGTGAGCATGTGATTGCTGGGGTAGGCGATAAAATTTATGTGCGTTCAATATTGTCAGCCAGAAATCCTGCGTTTACTGTTTATCGGGGTGGCGATACCTTTGTGAGTCCTGAAACCGGGGAAATATTAGGCTATGAAGCTGAATATATTGCCGATGCCACGTTAATGAAACCCGGTGACCCGGCAACCATGCTGATTAAAAAATCGGCGAGCGAGTTGCGCTTAGGTGATAAAGTCATGCCAAAGCTAGAAGAAGAAATTACGCTGAATTATTTTCCCAAAGCGCCCGATAAAAAAATCAATGCTAGAATCATTAGCGTGTTAGACGGTGTTTCGCAAATTGGCACTAATAATATTGTCGTATTGGACAAGGGGCTTAGAGATGGGTTGCGTATCGGTCATGTGTTAGAAGTGTATCAAGATGGTAAAGCAATCGTTGATATTTATAGCAAAACAACGAATGAAGTAGTTAAGTTACCTAATGAACTTGCGGGTGCTGTGATGGTGTTCAGGCCTTTTGAGCGTGTTAGTTACGCATTGGTCATGAAAGCTTCGCAAGCTATTCATGTCTTAGATAGAGTCCAAACCCCCTGAGCCACGCAACCGATACCCAGGCCGACATAAAGTTCTGGTTAGCGTTATTACGCACACCAGGTGTCGGCTCTCGCACTTTTCTAAAGCTTCTTGCTACTCATTCACCCGCGCAGTTATTTGCTGAATCTGCTTCATCATTAGCTGCGCTGGGTTTAAACCCCCAAAGTATTAGCGCGATAAAAGCTCCTGATTGGCAAACCGTTGACAATGACTTAGTTTGGTTAGCACAGCCCAATCAGTTAGCGCTGACGATAAGCGATGCCGATTACCCTGAGCTACTTAAGCAAATAGCTGACCCGCCACCGGTTTTATTTGTGCGTGGTCATGCCAATGTATTATCGCTGCCGCAGCTTGCGATGGTAGGTAGTCGTAATCCTTCGGCGCTAGGCAAAGAGACTGCTTATAGCTTTGCGCGTACGTTAGCCCGCTTAGGTTTTGCAATTACGAGTGGCTTAGCGTTAGGTATCGATGCGGCGAGTCACCAAGGCGCATTAGATGGTCAAGGTGTCACGATAGCGGTAGCTGGTACAGGGCTAGACCGAGTTTATCCTGCGCAGCATAAAGACTTAGCCTTAGCGATTGTTGAGTCGGGTGCGCTAGTGTCTGAGTTTCCACCAGGAACGCTAGCGAAAGCCAATCATTTTCCGCGACGCAACCGTATTATCAGTGGCTTAAGCATAGGTTTATTAGTGGTAGAGGCTGCTAAACAAAGCGGTTCATTAATTACGGCAAGGTTAGCATTAGAACAAAATCGCGAGGTGTTTGCTATTCCAGGTTCAATTCATAATCCTTTAGCAAGAGGATGTAATGCTCTGATTCGCGAAGGTGCTAAGTTAGTTGAGACCACTAATGATATTGTTGAAGAATTAGGTCAATTTAATCAAATAGATGAAGAATTTTATAACGAATCCACGCAATCAAAGCTTGACCTGGAGCAGCAAACCATATTGAATCTAGTCATGTTCAGCCCAACTTCCATAGATACTTTAGTGCAAAATTCCGGTTTATCGGTTGAAGAGATTTCTTCGACACTACTCATTTTAGAGTTACAAGGCTATATTGAAGCGACCGCAGCTGGTTGTTATATTCGAACTAAATAAACTTAACGGCCTATGAAAGAAAATATTTTTGATGTTTTAATGTATTTGTTTGAGAACTATATGGAAGACGAGGTGGATATGTTGCCGGATAGCGATGTGATTAAGAGCGAATTAGAAGAAGCCGGATTTAACTCAGGTGAAGTCAATAAAGCGTTCGATTGGTTAGAGTCACTAAGCTGGCAGAGGGCAATCACAACCACAGTGCCGAATTCATTTCGTATTTTTAGCGTTGAGGAAAAATCTAAGCTAGATGTCGAGTGTTGCGGTTTCATTATGTTTTTAGAGCATAGCGGAATTTTATCGTCAGCGAATCGCGAGATTGTGATAGATAGAGCGATGGCATTGGAAAATGAAGAAATTTCTATTGATAAACTTAAATGGATTGTCTTAATGGTGTTATTAAGTCAACCTGATGAAGAAATTGCATTTTCCAGAATGGAAGATTTGATTTATGATTTAGTGCCTGTTTATCTTAATTAATCAGCGTGTTATTGAGTTTGGTTAAGTTGAATGAGTAAAAATCTTGTTATTGTAGAATCACCGGCAAAAGCAAAAACCATAGAAAAATATTTAGGCAAAGATTTTCAGGTTTTAGCCTCTTATGGTCATGTGCGCGATTTAGTGCCTAAAGAAGGGGCGGTTGATCCTAGCCATGATTTTGCAATGAAATATGAAGTGATTGAGCGCAATATGAAGCATGTGCAAGCTATCACTAAAGCGCTCAAGCAAGCCGATAACTTATATTTGGCAACTGACCCGGACCGAGAAGGTGAAGCGATTTCTTGGCACTTATATGAGTTGCTGAATGAAAAAAAATTGTTGAAAAACAAAGGCGTTCATAGAATTGTTTTTCATGAAATTACCAAAAAAGCGGTGACTGAAGCTATTGCTCATCCTGAGCAATTGGCCATTAATTTAATTAATGCTCAGCAAGCGCGTCGAGCTTTAGATTATCTAGTCGGGTTTAATTTATCGCCGTTATTATGGAAAAAAATTCGGCGTGGTTTATCGGCGGGGCGCGTACAAAGTCCGGCATTACGCATGATTGTTGAACGCGAATTAGCTATTGAAGCATTTAAATCACAGGAATATTGGACGATAGATGCGCTGCTCGCTGAACAAGGACAACACTTTAAAGCAAAGTTAACGCACTATAATGGCGAGAAATTAGCCCAATTTACGCTGGTAACCGAGGTTGCGGCTCATGAGGCTAGGGATGCTTTATTAGCAGCCGCTAATGGTTTTTTAACTGTTGCCAAATTAGAAAAAAAATTACAAAAGCGCCATCCAGCTCCCCCTTTTATTACCTCAACATTACAGCAAGAAGCTGCGCGTAAATTAGGTTTTACGACTAAGCGGACGATGATGGTCGCTCAACAGCTTTATGAAGGCATTGATATTGGTGGTGAAACCGAGGGTTTGATTACCTATATGCGTACCGATTCGGTTAACTTATCGGTTGATGCCGTAGAAGAGATGCGTACGCTCATCGCCGAGATCTATGGTGCACATAACGTGCCGAAAGAACCTAGAGCGTTTAAGACAAAATCGAAAAATGCCCAAGAAGCGCATGAGGCGATTAGACCCACCTCGATTAAACGGCTGCCAGCTAACATTAAGCGCTACCTTAGCGACGAGCAATTTAAACTGTATGAGTTGATTTGGAAGCGCACGATTGCCTGCCAAATGTTACACGCTACCCTAGAGCGGATTACGGTTGATTTGATTTGTGGTTCAGAGCAACATGTTTTCAGAGCAACGGGTTCAACGATTATTGACCCAGGTTTTATGACAGTTTACTTAGAAGGTAAAGACGACAGTCATGAGGGCGATGATAAGGAGAGCTTTTTACCGCTGATGCAAGAAGGCACCCGTGTGGCCTTAACGGATATTATTGCTGTGCAACATTTTACTGAGCCACCGCCACGCTATGGTGAAGCCAGTTTGGTAAAGTCGTTAGAAGAGCATGGCATAGGCCGTCCTTCGACGTATGCAACGATTATTTCGACGTTGCAAAATCGGGAATATGTGACGTTGGACAATAAGCGCTTTTATCCCACCGATGTTGGTCGTATTGTCAATAAATTTTTGACTGAGCATTTTACTAAATATGTCGATTACGACTTTACCGCAAATTTAGAAGATGATTTAGATGCGGTGTCACGCGGTGAGCGGGAATGGATTCCATTAATGCATGAGTTTTGGAATCCGTTTACTACGCTGATTCATGAAAAAGAAGAAAGCGTACAGCGTAAAGACGTTACCCAAGAAGCTATTGATGAGAAGTGCCCAGAATGCGGTAGTCCGCTGTCGATTCGTTTAGGTCGTAATGGTCGTTTTATTGGCTGCACGCGTTATCCTGATTGCTCTTATACGCGTAATTTGCATGAGGACTCGACAGCGAGTGAAGATGTCGATGTAGTTGAAGGCAGGCAATGCCCTGAATGCGCGTCACCATTAGTGATTAAGGCTGGGCGTTATGGTAAGTTTATCGGGTGTAGCGGCTATCCTAAGTGTAAATACATTGAGCCATTGGAAAAACCACAAGATACTGGTGTAACGTGTCCATCATGCCAGTCAGGCAGTTTATTAAAGCGAAAATCCAGAAATGGTAAGGTATTTTATTCGTGCTCAACCTACCCAAAATGCTCTTATGCTGTCTGGAATGCGCCGATAAAAGAAGCCTGCCCGCATTGTCATTGGCCAATCTTAACGCTTAAGACGACAAAGCGTAACGGTACAGAAAAAGCCTGTCCGCAAAAAGAATGTAGTTATGCGACGCCTTATGAAGGTGACCCTGATGATGTGCAAGGGCCAACAGCGTTATCGGTTTAAAGTGGTTTATTAAAGTCGGGGTAAAACTCTTAAGTTTTACCCCGTAAAGCTTTTATTTATCGATTTTTAACGCTAAGAAGGCTGGGTTGCCTCGACGTTGAATTAATACCGCGATGGATTTTCCCGTTGGTAAACCTTCAATAATCTTGTCGAAATCGTGCAGACTGTTCACGACTTTATTTTGTATGCGTAAAATTACATCGCCACGCATAATACCGGCTTCTTTGCCTGGGCCATTGCCGACTTCTTGAACTAACACGCCACCATGAGACAGCTCTAAGTTATCACGCTGTTCTGAGGTTAATTCTGCGACGCGAATGCCTAGTTTGTTAATTGGCTTAGCTTTTTCGTCGGCTAATGCGATTTGTTTGTCTTGTTCGGGTAATAAACCAATTTTAAAGGTAACGGTTTTTTCATCGCCTTGTCTTAATAGTTTCAAAGTACCCGTTTCATTAATAGGTGTCATACCGACTAAAGGCGGTAAATCACTTGATTTATCAATGCTATGACCATTGAATTCGATAATAATATCGCCGATTTGTAAGGCTGCTTTTTCCGCAGGGCTATTAGGCATGACTTTTGATACCAACGCGCCTTGCGGTTTTTTCATACCAAAGGACTCAGCTAATTCGCGAGTGACATCTTGAATTTGTACGCCTAACCAACCGTGATCAGCTTTACCGTGATCTTTGATTTGATCGACGATATTCATCGCGACGTCCATGGGGATAGAAAACGATAAGCCCATAAAGCCACCGGTACGACTATAGATTTGCGAGTTTATGCCTACCACTTCGCCTTTCATATTAAATAAAGGGCCACCAGAGTTACCAGGATTTATCGCAACATCGGTTTGGATAAACGGCACATAATTGCCGCCAGGTAAATTACGGCCTTTGGCACTGACAATGCCTGCTGTTACGCTTTGCTCAAAACCAAACGGCGAGCCAATCGCTAATACCCATTCGCCGACTTGCAATTCTTGTGGTGAGCCAATATGGACGCTCGGTAAATGATTGGCATCTAATTTAAGTAACGCAATATCAGTGCGGGCATCTGAGCCAATGAGTTTCGCGACAAGTTCGCGTCTATCGGTGAGCTTAACGACAATTTCGTCAGCGTCTTTGACTACATGATGATTGGTTAAGACATAACCATCATCGGAAATAATAAAGCCAGAACCTAATGATTGTGCTTCGCCTGAGCCAAAACCATCGTCGTCATCGCTACCGTCGCCACCACCATAAGGACTATCATAGAAATGTTTAAAAAACTCTTCCATTTCGGGGGGATATTCTCCGGCAATTGCTGCTGAGGCATAGGTGGCTTATTACTACGCAGCTTGGGTTTCTGCGTGGTACTAATGTTAACTACTGCGACCCCATTCGTTTTAACCATTTCAGTAAAATCAGGTAATTGCGCGTAAGTTAAGGTGGAAAAAGCATATAGCATAAATATGCCATATCTCAGGGTGTTGAGCATAAAATCTCCTTATTAATGATGAGCTTGTAGGGTTTGCTGCTTTTTATGGTTTATTAGGCGCGCGCAATGCAATACCTTCCGCAATTAATTTGACCGTTGCTGGGGGGACTTCCCCCATTACAGTTAATTCATAATCGTTGATATGGCGGCTATAAAAATGAATAGCCCCAACCGAATCCACATGTTCTTCGTCGTTACGCGCATTATTGATTTGTGGGTTAATAGGCTCCATATAAACTGATACCGAGGCGAGTCCGTCGCTTAACAGCAAGTGATCTACCGGTTGTTCTGAATTGTGCATGGGCCTACGGGTAAAAAAGACTTCTTTAAAGCCTTTAGGTATTTGCTTAAGGTAAAATCCTGCTTGTTCGGATGATTGTGCTTGTAACGCGTAAGTTTGCTGCACCGGATTGTTAGGGTCAGGTTTGTTAGCACTGACAAACGGTAAATCCGGAAACACATGTAATTCGGTAAAAACCATTTGTTCCAGAACTTCGCCCTGTTCATCATATACGGAAACTTTTAACGGCAGTAATTGCTGCTTGCTTAGCCATATTTTATGGCTATACCTAAGCGTGTCTTTAGGTTTTATCAAAATGACATGTACCGGCAGCATAGCAACATCTTCGTCAGGTAACAATTCGATTTGATAAAGTGCGTCTAAGTCATTCAGATTATCAGGTAAATCCAGTAAAAACGAGCGCTCAAAGGGTCTATAGTCAACCACAAGTTGTTCTGTTGTTTTGTAAAAACAGCTTACTTTACCCGCATCTCTAATAATTTCCCGCATAGGTGAGTTCAACGACAACAAGCGCTCTTGCTCAGCGCCTTTTTTCGCGGCATGAAAATATTTCATGGGCTCAAGTTTGCCATTTTTTAAAAACGCTACCGTCCCCTGGTAATTTAACGTTGCCATCGCATGGAGCATCTTGCTCAATAGTGCTTTGGCAGGTGAGGTCGTTTCGGTTTCTAAGTGCGCTGGTTCGGTTGCTGTTGCGGATACTGTCACTGACAGTAAAAAAACTAAGAGATAGTATTTGCCTACACTCATTTCTGATTATATGAGGTTACGCTGGTTAAAGAAGCTGCTGTATTGGTTTCGCCACTGGTGTAAACGCTATTGTTGTGGGCTTGTAAATAGTCGTTTATACGTTTGTTTAACGGTTTTTGTGACTGATTTTGGGCTAATTGCGAGGCTGTTTTATTAGTCAGTGGAGGAGCCGGCTTGCTCATGCTTAGCATTGAGGCTTGATGAGATGTAGGGGTAAGCTGTTTATCATAATGAACCACTAATACACTAAGTGCGAGTACCGATGCGGCCACGGCATACCATCGATAACGGCTAGGTGCTGATTTTTTCAGACTAGGGTTGAAGTGGTAAGGTTCTTGTTCAATTCGGGCCGAGATTTGTGCGGCAAAATCCGGTTTGACTGGAATATAGTCGCCTGTCTTAATGACTTGGCTAATTATCGCGTACTGTTGATAAGTTTGATTGAGTGCATTATCGGAATGTATCGCTTGTAGCAACTCTAAGGCTTCGGGGTCTGCCAAATCATTATCAAGAAACTGAGAAATTTTTTGATGTAACGTGTTATTCATCGAAAATCACCGTGTTCGAGCAAAGGGGTTAATTGACTATTAATGGCTTCACGTGCTCTAAAGATTCGCGACCTGACCGTACCGACTGGACAGTCCATAGCAATCGCAATTTCTTCATAACTTAAGCCATCAAATTCGCGTAACATAATAGCTGTGCGCATTTCCTCAGGTAATGCGTCAATTGTTGCCTGAATTGTTTCAACAATATCCTGGTTGACTAATAATCGTTCAGGGGTTTCTAAGCCTTGTAGTTGAGGCGCATTTTCTATCGCCTCAGCATCATCAATATCGAGTTCTGCATTAGTATTCCTGCGAACTCTGGATAGTAAATAATTTTTCGCAGTATTAATCGCGATACGATAAAGCCAGGTATAAAATGCTGATTCACCTCTAAAGCTGCCTATCGCCTTATAAGCCTTAATAAAGGTTTCTTGCGCAACATCTTGTGCTTCGCTAGGGTCTTTAAGGTATCGATTGACCAGTTGGATAATCTTATGTTGGTATTTAATGACCAATAAATCATAAGCTTTTTTGTCGCCTTGCTGTACGCGCGACACCAGCTCATCATCGAGTTGTTCATTAGTCCTGGTTTTGCTATTCACTAACGCTCTTTAATATTGTGTGGGGTAGACAGGATTAAACAAGATAAGTTCTTTAGACACAATTGTGTTATCGCTTTAAAAAGCGGTATTATCGCCAATCTATTCAAACTAAGCCACTATCGGCGATGGTACACTTTCTACTGTTATGTCATATTCTGAAAACTTTGATGCGCTTATAGTCGGCAGCGGTTGTGCCGGTCTGAGTTTAGCACTGAAACTAGCTGCATGTTCTCTTAAGGTTGCCGTTCTTTCCAAATTTGCCTTAACCGCAGGCAGCACTTATTACGCTCAAGGCGGTATTTCCGCCGTATTTGATGAGCAGGATTCGATAGAATCTCATATCGACGATACATTAGATGCCGGTGCCGGCTTATGTAACCCAGAAATTGTCAGACTGACCGTCATGCATGGCAAAAAGTTCGATTCAATGGCTAAGAGCGCAAGGCGTCGAGTTTACCGAAGAACTATCAGAATCGGGTGAAAAAGTCTTACATTTAAATCGTGAAGGCGGTCATTCACATAGGCGCATTGTACATACTGCTGATGCAACAGGCAAAGCGGTGTCGTTGTCACTGATTGATAGAGCGAAGGAACATCCCAATATAACTTTATTTGAGCATCATAATGTTGTTGAGTTGATTACCACATCAGCAACACCGGTCGGTAAAACAATTGTTGGTGCTTATGTGTTAGATACGCAACTACAAAAAGTTAAGACCATGTTGGCTAAAGTTGTTGTGTTAGCAACCGGCGGAGCGAGTAAAGTGTATTTATACAGCACTAATCCGCAATGTGCGACCGGCGATGGCATCGCGCTAGCATGGCGCGCAGGCTGCCGTGTCAGTAACATGGAGTTTATGCAATTTCATCCAACGTGTTTGTATCATCCTAAGGCGCAGTCGTTTTTAATTACTGAAGCGGTGCGAGGTGAGGGTGGCCGGTTAGTTTTGCCTGATGGGACGCCTTTTATGGCTAACTTTGATGCAAGGGCAGAGCTAGCGCCACGTGATATAGTCGCAAGAGCGATAGACCATGAAATTAAAAAACGCGGTATAGATTGTGTGTATTTAGATATTAGCCATAAACCGGAAAGCTTTATCTTGCACCACTTCCCAACAATTCATAAAAAATGTTTGAAGTTTGGGATTGATATAACTAAGCAACCAATACCGGTTGTGCCTTCTGCGCATTACACTTGCGGCGGCGTGTTAACTGATAGTTTTGCGCGTACCGATATTGCTAATTTATATGCGATAGGCGAAGTGGCGAGTACCGGTTTGCATGGTGCTAACCGTATGGCTAGTAATTCATTACTGGAATGTCTAGTATTTGCTGAGCGTGCCAGTATCGATATTTTGAACAAATTACCCAATATTCCCGTCCCTAAACCGGTCGCCGATTGGGATGAGTCACAAGTGAGTGATTCTGATGAAGAAGTGGTGGTGTCACACAACTGGGATGAGTTAAGGCATTTTATGTGGGACTATGTTGGTATTGTGCGTACCGATAAGCGCTTATATCGCGCACTAAGCCGAGTCGAGTTACTAAAATATGAAATCGCTGAATATTACAGCCATTTCCGCGTGACCAGCGACTTATTAGAGTTACGCAATTTGGTGATTGTGGCAGAATTGATAATTCGCTGTGCTTTACAGCGCAAGGAAAGTCGTGGCTTGCATTATACGCTGGACTATCCGGTTTGCGATAATAGCAGAGCGGGCGTAAACAGTGTGTTGACGCCGGATAATTGGCAAGGTATTGCTTAAAGTGAGAAGAAAATCATTGCATAGCAAACGCCAATAGTCATGACGATTAACTTGGTTTTTTCCAACATACTTAAGTTACGCCAGTAAGTGCAGATGTCGCTAAGCTTTTTATAATACCAGGCTAATAATTTAGCTTTCATCCGCAAAAACCAGGCAGGAATTTTTTTGCACAGCCGATAAAGCATATAGCCAATGATTGAAACGATAATATAAAAAACAATGATTTGGGTACTGCGCAAATCCGTTTCAAATAACAGCTCGATAACCGTATCGAGTGTCATTTCAACGCCTTCAAATAATAAATGCAATAATTCGACGAAGTATTCCCAAATTAAATGCAAAACTTCTAAAACTAGGTGTAAAACCTCGCCGGGTATGACAATCACAATTAACATACCTATCGCGGCGAGCGCTTTTGCAATTCTTTTGTAAATTGTTGAATTCATTTGTAATTATTAAAATAGATAAACGGCCCCAGGTTTATGTGATTCGAGTATAGACGATATGGTCGATGCTGTACATTCATCTAATAAGACTTTTTACTACAAGGTAGCGAGGCCTGCGATTTATGGGGAGCAACGTAAAGAATTTCAGTCCGTTTAGACAGTTATGCATGTTAGATTGCTCAGTTAACAGAGCAGCTTGCTAGTCTAAGCTTGCAAGTTTTGGCTACCCACTTAAGCCGGGACAGGTTGTTTAGAGTGAAGGACGCCGTAAATACGTCCCTGTAGGCTTGGCGGCAGCATCCCTGCTGCCGACACCTCAAGCCACAAGGACGTGGCGAATGCAGAAAACGCAGGGAGCAGTTTTTCT
>NZ_LAJX01000068.1 GCF_000963695.1 Methylocucumis oryzae | reverse complement strand
AAATTATATTGTGATAATCTAAAGGAGTGTATTCACTTTAGGAGTATAAAATGTCTTTAGATTACGATACCGCCTCTTATGGGCGTCATAACGAAACCGCTTATATTTTTAGTCGCTTTAACGCGGGCAAAAATCTGCTAATGCCGGGGCCACGGCGTTTAGGTAAGACGTTTTGTTTTGAATAGACTGGTGGAGCGTGGCCCGGCTAATGATTATAGTGTTGTTAGTTTTGATGTCTCTCATTGTCGTAACGAAAAGGAGTTCTTCACTAAGCTCTGCCAAGCGATTGAAAACAAGCGAGGTCAAGGCGATAACTTGCTGACGGGTCTTAAACAGCGTATAGAACAGTTAATAAAGGGAAATACAAACCCATCAGGTACTTGGTATCAAAATGCACTAAATATTGATTGGGAAACTTTTGCTGAACATCTCATTACAGTTCTTGCGCAAGATTCGTCTAAATGGGCGATATTGATTGATGAATTACCCGTATTTTTCTTGCACTTAGAATCTCAACCTAATGGATTGGCGCAAGTTAAAAGCCTTGCCTATCGTTTGCGCGAATTCCGTGAGCGCTTTCCGGCGTTGCGCTGGTTAATTACCGGTTCTATCGGTATTGAGCCTTTAGCTAGACGTGGCGAGTACCTGGGCGCGTTTAACAATTTAGAGCCGTTTGCATTACAGCCATTAGCACCTGAAGTAGCACAAGATTTCTTACACGATTATGCACAAGGTGGACACGTTCAACATCGCCAACATATCAGCGACTACGAGGCGCAAGCCTTAATAGCCGCTTCGGGTTGGCTTTCTGTTTATTATTTGGAAGCCTTTGCAAGAGAGCTGCAAGGCGAACCTGCCCAAGATGCCGAAACAGCGCAGCAGCGCATTGACGATGCCCGTAAACGGTTACTAGCGCCTACTAATCGAGTTTATTTCGAGAGCTGGCCTGAGCATATCCGCAAGAACTTTACCCAACCTACGCAAAGCCTCTTATTTACAGTGCTTGAGCAGCTCGCTGATACCGAGTTTGGCTTATCGCTCGATGGTTTATTGCCGCTACTTCGCAATGACACGCTACAGAAAAAAGACCTGCAACGTTTACTAAACACATTGGAAGAAGATGGTTTCACTGTCTATGACATCGACAGAGAACATCACCGTTTTCGTATGGAACTGTTGCGTTTATGGTGGCAACGCTATTTACCGGAATAAGACCATGACTGAAATCGATGTCATTGCCTTATACGGACCTGGCAATCTAAAGCCGCAAGACTTGGTAGCTGGTTTCGTGGCGCGTGAAACCAGTTTGAACTATTTTATTAACGAGTTACGCCAACAAATCAACGTTAATGCCAGCCCGCGCCATCATTTAATCATCGGTCAACGCGGCATGGGTAAAACGACGCTATTACATAGGCTTGCCATTGCAATCGGTGAGCACGAAGAGCTTAACTCCACTTTTTTCGCGCTGACTTTTCGTGAAGAGCAGTACAACGTAATCAACTTACATGTGTTTTGGCGTAATGCTATTGAAGCCATGTTGGACTGGTTAGAAGCAGGCGGCTATGAACAACACGCTAAGACACTAGAGCAACAACTCAATCAAGTGGAAACGGCGTATGAACACGAACGAAATGGCGAAGCAGGTGGCAATAGTGCATGGCGAATATTTAAATCTGCCTGCGAGCAACTGGGTAAGCGTCCGGTGTTATTTTTGGATAATCTGGACTTAATTCTAGCTGCGTTAAAAAAGCACGATTGGGGTTTGCGTGACATCTTGCAGCAAACCGGCGGGCCATTGGTGATTAGCGCTGCCGCTGCGTATCCTAAGAGCCTGAGTGATAAAAAAGCGGCATTTTTTGATTTTTTCCGTATAACCACGTTAGCGCGCTTAGAGCATCACGAGGTCAGGGCTTGTTTACACCGCTTGGCTGAAAAGCGCGGCGCTGGCGGTGCCAAGGTCATTGACATACTACAACGTGACCCAGGTCGGATTACGGCATTGACTGAAATGACTGGCGGTAACCCACGTACCTTAGCGGTGTTGTATTTACTGTTGGAAAATCAAGCCGGAGCAGATGCGTTTGCTGATTTGGAAAAATTATTAGATCGTATGACACCGTTGTATAAAGCGAGGACTGAGGAAATACCGCCACAAACGCGTGCCGTATTTGATGCGGTAGCGCTAGAATGGAATCCTATTATCGCGAATAAAATCGCCAAAGTATCGGGCATGGAGGTTACGGTCGTTAATGCGCAGTTAAAACGCCTAGAAAACGAAGGTTTTATTGAAAAAGTTCCCGTCAGCGGTAGCGGGCGTTCGGGTTATCAAATGGTTGAACGCTTTTTCAATATCTGGTATTTGATGCGTCACGGTAACCGTCGTTTAAAACAAAAAGTGTGTTGGTTGACGGCGTTTTTTGCGCGGTTTTTATTCCAACCAAGACCGTGAAGACTTAGCGCGTGGTTTTTTGCGTAGCGGCAATCATAAAGGTCGGGCGGATTTAATGCTGGCACTATCGGAAAGCGTAGACGATTCCATGTATCGTCAAGCACTAAGCTTAACGGCAGGACAGGATTTGCTACAGCAATCAGCAACCCGCAAGCGCCTGGAAAGCTTAGTCGATTTGCGTGATATTGCTCCGGATTTAGCCGATATGGCGGAGTTAAAACACAACGTTTTTAGCTTTAACCTGTGTTTGGCCTGATGGCTTAAATGCAGAGGGTGTTTGGGATTTGTTAGGTGGGTCTTTAGAACTGCATCCTGCGGAAAAACAAGCCCTTATCGAGCAATTACCCGCAATGAATGCCGAGCAGATTAACGAGTTAGTAGCAACGTTACAGCGTGAAATCAAAGCCTTATGCCAAGATTTAGGCATTGATTCGACCGTATTAATGCCTTATCGAGCGGCTGTTGCTGAGGGTTGTATTCGTCACCGTTACGATATTTCAGGTGCAGGGGCTGCAGGCTTGGCTAAGAATTGCGCTGAAATAGCGGCAGTGGGTTGTTTATTAGCATTGGATGGAAAACGTTTTGTTGAAGCGGTTAGCATTAAAGGCGTTCGTCAGCGTTTTGCTGAAATGACCAATCCGTTATGGCAGCGCATAGATTCAGAACTCGCTACTTTGGGATCGAGCTCGGCTTGGGATTTGTCTCAGTTTGCTATATGGTTGGAGAATCACAAGGATTATACTGGTGCCGAAGTTGTATTCCGACGAGCTATGGAACTTGAACCCAAGAACGCTACTTCGTGGAATAACTTAGGTAACGTGTTGCAAGATTTAGGGCGCTACGACGAAGCTGAAGCGGTTTACAGACAGGCTATTGCGTTTGATGCTAAGTTTGGTTATGCATGGTACAACTTGGGCATTTTGTTACAAGACAACTTAGGTCGCTACGACGAAGCCGAGGCTGCTTATCGTCAGGCTATTGCTCTTGAGCCTAAAGATGCTAATTCCTGGAATAACTTGGGTTTGTTGTTACAAGACCATTTAGGACGCTATGACGAAGCCGAAGCAGCTTATCGTCAGGCTATTGCTGTTGATGCCAAGTTACCTTATCCCTGGTACAACTTGGGTTTGTTATTACAAGATTATTTATGTTGTTATCAAGAAGCCGAACAAGCTTATTTCCAAGCACTGAAGCTGTTTGAAGCGAAAAATCAATGTTATGCCCACGGTTCATTAGCCATGTTGTATTGGTTTGGGCTAAATAATCCTAGTACCGCTAAACAACATGCTGAACTTGGTCGGCAAGTCAGCGAAGCCTATATCGGCAACTTATTGGATGCTGCCGAATATTTAGCGCAAGACCAACCAGGTCCAGCATTTAACGCTATAGATACAGCCTTAGCCGATGCTGACGATAATTTGTGGCATAGACACTTAGACTGGTTACAACGAGTATTGCGTTTTGCAATTAAGCAAGGCTATGGAGAAAAGTTTTTAGAGTTTATGCAAGCTCAAGGTTACCCTGAGCGTTACGCGCCATTGTATTGGGCATTTTGGGCGGCGTTGGCGGGTGAGGATAAGTTGTTAAACGTCAATCCTGAAGTGCGGCGTACCGCTGAGAAAAATTTATCGGGGTTTAGTGATGAAACCTATAGCATCGTGATTCATTCCAAAATTGCTAACAGAATGTTTTTATGGTGGGCGGTTGTTGCATCCGCCCACTTTGACATACCGATTTGACGAAAACCGATGTTATGGTGCAAGGCATTTGTATATACTATGTGCTTAATGCACAGACAAGCTCGATTTATAGCCACATATCTACTTTACCTCCCCACACGTTTTACAAGTAAGCTTACATGGTCTTAACCACATACAACACCGCTTTTGTACTCAAAAAAAATCACCGCCTTGGATTACAGCCAACAGGACACGCAATGAAGAATAGTCAAGTTTCAGAAATTACTGGGCAAACCGATATTGACCCGTCCGAAACACAGGAATGGGTAGAAGCGTTACAAGCCGTACTTGAACAAGACGGCAGCGACAGAGCGCATTTTTTAATCGAACAATTAGTGGCCGTTGCCAGACAAGCCGGTTTTGATATTCCGTTTAGCGCGAATACTGCGTATTTGAATACCATACCGGTAGAGCGGCAAGCGCAGTTTCCAGGCGATGCAACGATAGAGCAACGCATTCGCTCTTATGTACGCTGGAACGCAATGATGATGGTGTTACGCGCTAATAAACACACCAACGTAGGTGGGCATATTGCAAGTTTTGCGTCGGCAGCAACGCTCTATGATGTGGGTTATAACCATTTTTGGCGGGCACCTACCGAACAGCAAGGCGCGGATTTGATTTATTATCAAGGCCATTTAACACCAGGCGATTATGCGCGGGCGTTTTTATTAGGTCGTTTTACCGAGGAACATTTGAATAATTTCCGCCAAGAAGTGCATGGTAACGGCTTGTCATCGTATCCACATCCGTGGTTAATGCCGGATTTTTGGCAGTTTCCTACCGTATCGATGGGCTTAGGGCCGATTATGGCGATATATCAAGCCCGGTTTATGCGCTATTTACAAGATCGTGGTTTTGTCGATACGTCGAATCGTAAAGTGTGGAGTTTTGTCGGCGATGGTGAAACCGATGAGCCAGAATCGCTAGGCGCGATTGGTATGGCTGGGCGGGAAAAATTAGATAATTTAATTTTTGTCGTCAATTGTAATTTACAGCGCTTAGACGGCCCGGTACGCGGTAACGGTAAAATTATTCAAGAATTGGAAAGCGAGTTTAGAGGGGCTGGCTGGAATGTTATTAAAGTCGTCTGGGGCGCGCGTTGGGATGTGTTGTTAGCTCGTGATAAACACGGATTATTAGCTGCCAGGATGATGGAATGCGTAGACGGCGATTATCAAACTTTTAAAGCTAAAGATGGCGCGTATGTCAGAGAGCATTTCTTTAACACGCCTGAATTAAAAGCGATGGTGGCTGATTGGTCGGACAGGGATATTTGGGAATTAAACCGTGGTGGGCACGACCCGGCTAAGGTGTATGCTGCCTTTCATGCTGCGGTGAATCATAAGGGCCAACCGACGGTGATTTTAGCTAAAACCATTAAAGGGTATGGCATGGGTGAATCAGGCCAGGCACAAAATATCACCCATCAACAAAAGAAAATGAGCGCAATCTCATTGACGCATTTCCGTGACCGTTATGAGTTACCGGTGACCGATGAGGAGTTGCATGATTTTCCGTATTTAAAATTCCCTGAAGGCTCTAAAGAATTAGAGTATATGCGTAAGCGCCGTGCTGAACTGGGTGGGGATTTACCGGCTAGACGCAGTAAATCTTATCCATTAGACGTGCCAGTATTAAGCGACTTTAAACCGTTATTGGAAGCCAGTGGTGAGGGTAGGGAAATTTCGACCACGATGGCGTTTTGTACGTTTAATCAATATCTTGGCCAAAGATAAAAACATTGGTAAACGCATTGTGCCTATCGTGCCTGATGAATCCAGAACCTTTGGTATGGAAGGCATGTTTAGGCAGCTAGGTATTTGGTCGCAAGTCGGGCAGTTGTACACACCGCAAGATGCTAAAGAGCTGATGTTCTACAAAGAAGATAAGCACGGTCAAATCTTGCAAGAAGGTATTAACGAGGCCGGTGGTTTATGCGATTGGATTGCAGCGGGTACGTCGTATTCTACCCATAACGTACCTATGATTCCGTTCTTTATCTATTACTCAATGTTCGGTTTCCAGCGGGTAGGCGACTTGATTTGGGCGGCGGCCGATCAGCGCACACGTGGTTTCTTAATTGGCGGTACAGCAGGACGCACGACGTTAAACGGTGAAGGCTTGCAGCATGAAGATGGTCATAGCCATTTAATATCGGCGACGGTACCAAATTGCGTGTCGTATGATCCGACTTATTCGTATGAATTAGCCGTGATTATTCAAGACGGCTTGCGGCGCATGTATGTCGAGCAAGAAGATATTTTCTATTACATCACCGTGATGAACGAAAATTATACCCATCCAGCCATACCAGTTGGTGCGGAACAAGCTATCTTGCGTGGCATGTATAGCTTTAAATCGGCTGACCCGGCGCATAAAGTTAAAGTACAGTTATTAGGTTCAGGTTCTATTTTCCGCGAAGTTGAAGCCGCAGCGGAATTACTGGCGCAAGATTGGGGTATTGGTGCCGATTTATGGAGTTGCCCAAGCTTTACCGAATTAGCGCGTGACGGTCAGTTCTGTGAGCGCTGGAATCGCTTACATCCGACTGAACCGGCTAAAGTGCCGCATTTACGTGCGTGTTTAGCCCAGGCACAAGGGCCAGTTATTGCCGCAACCGATTATAACCGCGCGTTTGCCGAGCAAATCCGTAATTGGATTGCTGCGCCTTATACGGTGTTAGGTACGGATGGTTTTGGTCGTTCTGATACGCGAGAAAATCTGCGTCGTTTCTTTGAGGTTGATCGTTACCATGTTGCGATTGCAGCGCTAAAAAGCTTAGCGGATTTAGGGCAATTTGATGCCGCTAAAGTTGACGTTGCTATTGCTAAATACGGTATTAATCCTGACATCAAAGCACCATGGTTAACCTAACGAGATAGCATTATGACGAGTTTGACTGAAATAAAAGTACCTGATGTCGGTAACGTGCCATCTATTGATGTCGTTGAAGTATTAATTAAGCCCGGTGATGTAATTGCGTTAGACCAAACCATAGCGGCTTTGGAAACGGATAAAGCCAGCATGGAATTACCTGCCAGCGCGGCGGGCACTGTACAGCAAGTGTTTGTTAAACCCGGTGATAAAGTCAGTGAAGGTACGTTAATCGCAACGGTCTTAGCTGAAGATGCTGTGGTTACAGAAACTAAGGCGGTTGTTGAACCGGTTGCTGCGCCTACACCTGCTGCTGCACCAGCAGTGGCACCTGTGCAAACACCGGCTCCAGTGGTTTCTAGTGTTGCTGAACCGGCTAAAGCCCAGTCTGCGCCAGTGGCTGCAACTCATATCAACACTGGCAAGCCTAAGCCTCATGCATCGCCTTCAGTGCGCTTGTTTGCACGCGAGTTAGGTGTTGATATGAATTTAGTGTCCGAAGGTTCAGGTCGTAAGGGCAGGATTCTTAAGGAAGACGTTAAGCGTTATGTCAAAAAAGCCATGACTGAAGGCTTGCCAGGTGCAAGCGGCGGTGCTGGCATCCCTGCGATTCCTGCTGTGGATTTCTCGGCGTTTGGTGAAATTGAAACACAAAAGTTAAGTAAAATTAAGCGCTTAACTGGACAAAATATGTCCCGTGTTTGGTTGAATTTGCCTATGGTGACTTACCATGACGAAGCCGACATTACCGATATGGAAGCGTTTAGAACGCAATTGAATAGCGAAAAAGGCAAAGATGAGATAAAAATAACTGGGTTATTATTTATTATCAAAGCCTTAGTTGCAACATTACAGCAGTTTCCAAGCTTTAATGCGTCGCTATCATCGGATGGTGAAAATCTCATCTTAAAAAAATATTGTCATATCGGTATTGCCGTTGATACGCCGAATGGCTTAGTGGTACCGGTGATTCGTAATGCTAACCAAAAAAGCATTGCTGAATTAGCCGCAGAACTTGCCGAGAAAAGTGCTAAGGCCAGACAAGGTAAGCTCATGCCAAGCGACATGCAAGGTGGTTGTATGACCATTTCCAGTTTAGGGGGTATTGGGGGGACAGCGTTTACACCTATTGTTAATGCACCAGAAGTGGCAATTTTGGGTGTGACGCGCGCGAAAATGCAGCCGGTGTGGAATGGTAGTGAGTTCGTACCTCGCTTAATGTTGCCATTGGATTTGACTTACGACCATAGAGTGATTGATGGTGCCGAGGGTGCTCGCTTTATGGCAACACTAAAACTTTATTTAAGCGATTTGCGCCGTTTATTACTTTAAGAGGGAGTAGCAATGACTGAGAGTGTACAAGCAGAAGTATTAATATTAGGCGGTGGCCAGGTGGTTACACAGCGGCGTTTAGAGCAGCGGATTTAGGTAAGCAAGTCGTTTTAGTTGAGCGCGAACCTGTATTGGGTGGCGTGTGTTTAAAAAACGTCGGCTGTATTCCGTCAAAAGCGTTATTGCATACTGCGTTAGTGATACATGAAGCCGAACAAA
>NZ_LAJX01000067.1 GCF_000963695.1 Methylocucumis oryzae | reverse complement strand
AGGGTGGAACATTGCACTGGCTGGGTGAAAAACTGGGCGATTATTGCCACCCGCTTTCGTTGCTCCCATTCAATTTACACTTCCATCATGCATACAGTCTGTGGTCTAGTCAATGAACAGACCCGACGATGGCAAATGGCTCGTTTGGCTAATTGTGCATAAGCTCTATTGTTAAGCAGCGTATGGAAGACAGCCTCCTTGATGCTATATCCATGTTAAACCATTATTGGCGCATTATTGAGTTACCGGTCTAAGGAGAACAGAAATGGTGGATTTACTACGTCTGCTGTTAATCGATGATGACGAATTAGACCGGCGAATCGTGGTCAGGGCACTTAAACAGCACCATGCTGATCGCTACGAGATTATTGAATGCGCAACGGCCTCTGAAGGTTTAGAACAAATCGCTAAGCAACAATTTGATGCTATTTTATTAGATTACCGCCTGCCTGATAAAAACGGTTTAGAGGTATTACGCAGCTTACGTTCTAACCAACTCGATGCAGCTGCTATTATCATGTTAAGTCGTCAAGATGACGACGCACTTGCTGAGCATTGTTTTGAAGAAGGCGCGCAGGATTTTTTATTAAAAGATGAAGTGACTGGACGCCGCTTAAGTCGAGCCGTCAAACATTCGCGTCAACGTTACCTGATAGAACGTGCATTAAAAGCAAGCCTAGACCAATTGCAACACCTTGCCATCACTGACCCGCTAACGGGACTGGCTAATCGCCGAGGCTTAGAAATTGCCATGGAACATGCTATAGCCCGCAGCCGTCGTGGACATGGCGGCTTAGCGTTGTTGCTTATTGATCTTGATAATTTTAAAGAAGTTAACGATACCATGGGACATGCTGTCGGCGACGAATTACTCGTTAAAATAACGTTAAGACTGCGTACCACGATTCGAGACAGCGATATTTTATGCCGAATGGGCGGCGACGAGTTTGTCGTAGTGCTCACCGAGCTCAATCATCAGCAAGCGATTGTCTTAGCCGAACGTATTCTGCATGAATTGCAGCGCCCTATTTATTTAGATGATTCAGAAAAGGTTATTACATCCAGTATTGGCATTGCGATATTAGATCATTGCGCGACCAATACGGCTGACTTACTCAAATGCGCCGATATTGCCATGTATCAAGCCAAAAAAGCTGGGCGTAACCAATGTCAATTTTTTTCGCAAGGCTTGCAAGATGCATTATTGCTGCAAACCAGTATGCGACAAGATTTACTTAAGGCACTGGATGCCAATCAGTTTAGAATGTACTACCAAGCTCAAATTAATGCCGAAAATAGCTGCTTATCTGGCATGGAAGCTTTACTGCGTTGGCAACACCCCACGCGCGGCTTGCTGTCACCGGTAAGCTTCTTAGCACTAGCCGAAGAAACGACGCTCATCATTGACATTGGCAGTTGGGTGATTCGTGAAGTATGCCGCCAAATACATCAATGGCATCAAACAGGTTTGCTAGGAAGTACGCCAATAACCATTGCCATTAATTTATCGGCCATGCAAGTTCAACAACCTGAGCTATTAGCAGAAATTAAAAATGTCTTAGACGAGTACAACATTCCTCCTGCAAGTTTGGAATTAGAAATTACAGAAAGCGCATTGATAGACGATGTTCATAGTCCAGCATCGGTTTTATCGGAATTAGCTGAATGTGGGATAAAACTGTCTTTAGACGACTTTGGCACCGGGTACTCGTCAATGGAGCACTTAAAAGTGTTTCCAATTACCGTGTTAAAAATCGATAGGTCGTTTGTATCGACGATTGGAGAGGATGCTAAAGGCGAACGCCTACTTATCGCACTGATTAATTTCGCCAAATCGCTAGGCATGAAAGTTGTCGCTGAAGGCGTAGAAACCAACGCACAAGCGATTTTTTGTACTGCTCAAGGCTGCGATATTTTACAAGGCTACCATTATGCAAAACCGATACCGGCAGAGCAATTTGAACAGCTTTTCCTTAGTCGTTTAATGGCTAATAGTTAATTACAAACGCATACTTTGAGTAGCTCATTAATTATTAGCATCATCGCAAATCCACCGCAGGAACTGCTCAGAAAAGACTGATTTGCTCATTCTTAAAGGATTCGATTTTACCCCTAAGATTTAACTTTTTATCGGCTTTTTTGAAAGCGGAGTCACTCATGTATGAAACTAATTTTTCTAGGTCTGATGCTTCTTTTATCTTTAAAAATTTTTTAACTTTATTGATATACACAAGAGATATTTTTTTTCTTTTTAAAAGTTCTATAGCATTATTGAGTGTACCAGTACTTTCCGCATCCCATACCATCAAGCCATAGTCACAGTCTTCTGCCATTTTAATATCTTTAGCTGTAAAAAAAAGCCCTAGTACCAGGAGCAACATTTGTCTGTATTGTCTCAGTGAGCCAGTGCCCAATATTGTTACGAGGCTTTTCACCAGAGCAATAAACAACAACTGATTTAGTTTGTTTTGACTCTAAGTATCTCTGAATCGAACTATCTACACCGTCTGCATCACCCACAATCACTTGGTAGTTTGATTTAACTATGTTATTAACTCTGTTAAGAACATTGTCATCTAAGCTCTTTATTTTTATAGAGCCAGATATGAATACTTTATGCATTAGCGCTTCCTCGTTACTGTAGCAACGTAAACATTTTGAATTTTACTATAGCCTTTAAGCATTTTGGTAGCCGCCTCGAGAGACGAACCAGAATCAAATACATCATCAACTATTAGTACATCATACAAACCAGAAGGAAGCAGGTCATTGACGGTAAATACTCCCATTAGCGCCGATACTTTTTCTTGCCTAGTTGAAATATCTTTTATGGCAGGCGTAGGGCCTGTTTTTACTAATAAATTTTCATAACATGGAATGCCCATTAATCGCGCAAGCTCTTTGGCAATCTCGGTTACTGGCTGACGATTTCTGACTTTTGAGGCAGGCATTGGGATTATTAAGCTACAAGATGAAAAAAACTTGCCAAAAGATTTATTCATTTGCTGTGCAATTAATGTAACTTGAGAGAAATCTGAACGATATTTAAGCTGAAAAAAGTGCTTCCCCGGCTTCTGATCTTACGGTATCAAACTGCATGTGTCCAAATTCATTATGACCGATTGGGACGCTGCTTATTGTGTGTTTATCAAGCGAATACCCTAAAATCCAAACCCCGTCAATTTGCTTAACATTTACAACGCTAATCATTTTTTTCAAGGTTCGCTTCGCAATAACGTAATTTTGACATGAGCAGAAAAAGGCTTGTCACCCTAATTGACTAATCCAGACAACTAACCAGCGCCCGCAAAAACACCTGGTTTTCCACTTCTGTTCCCACCGTTACACGCAAACAATCTGTTAACAAACCTTGTTGGGGATTTAAATTTTTGATTAACACTCCTTGCGCTTTCAACGCGTTGAAAATGCTATCGGCTTGACCGGGCTGAGTTTTGAATAAAATAAAATTAGCGGCGCTTGGATACGGGGTTATACCGGATAATGCGCTTAATTGTTGATAAAGCCAGGTACGTTGTGCGCAGATTTGCTGGGTTTGGGCTTGAAAAATCGCTTTGTGGCTTAATGCAATACGTGCGCTGACCTGCGTTAAGCTATTGATGTTGTATGGCAAACGAATTCTATCCCAGTACCCGATAAGCTTAGGTGCTGCGATTAAATAACCTAAACGCAAGCCGGCTAAGCCTAGTTTTGATAACGTGCGCATAATGACAACGTTATCGTAACCCTCTAAACGAGCTAAGAAGCTAGCATCAGCAAAAGGCGCATAGGCTTCGTCAATAACAACTAACCCTTGGCTGGCGCTAATAATCGCATCAAGTGCCGAGCTGTCGAATAAATTACCGGTAGGGTTATTGGGATACGCTAAAAAGAGTATGCTAGGCTGTTGTTGCTCAATCACCTTTAGCATTGCAGGCAGGTCTAGCGCAAAATTTTTCAGCAGATAACGAAACGCTGACATAACTTAATCCTAACGCCGCACTAATTTGTTTATACATAACAAAGCTAGGCGTGACCGACATGACCGTCGCGCCATTAGGTAAGGCTGTTAATAAGATTTGTATAATTTCATCTGAACCGTTGCCTAGCATAATACTGAAAGCGCTAGGGATGTCATCATGTTGGCGCAACACCTCTGTTAACGCGCGCGCGGTAGGATCAGGGTAGCGGTTAACCGGGCATTGCTTTAACTCGGTTAGCCATTCTGTCATAAGTTCTTCTGGCCATGTATAAGGATTTTCCATCGCATCAAGTTTAATCATAGAACCCGCATCGGCGACATGATACGCCGACATGGCTTGAATCTCAGGACGAAATAATTGCCCGATTAAGTCTTCCCTCATGAGCTTGACCCGGTCGGTTTAATTCGATATTCGGCTGAACGGGCGTGAGCCGTTAAACTCTCACCACGCGCTAAAACTGACGCAATTTGCCCTAAGCTATCTGCGCCTTGCGCTGAGCAGTTGATAATACTGGTGCGCTTTTGAAAATCGTATACCCCCAACGGTGATGAAAAACGCGCCGTGCCTGACGTCGGTAATACATGATTAGGTCCTGCACAATAATCGCCTAACGCTTCAGCGGTATAACGGCCTAAAAAAATCGCGCCCGCATGACGGATTTTTCCGCATAACGCCTCAGGATTGGCCACTGACAATTCTAAATGCTCTGGCGCAATTTGGTTGGCTATTTCGGCGGCTTGGTCTAAGTTCTCGACCAGAATAAATGCGCCACGTTGGTTTAGCGACGCTTGGATGATTTCAGCACGTTCCATTTCTAATAGCAATTTATGCATACTGAGTTCTACACGCTGCAAAAACTCGGCATTGTCGCTGATTAATATCGCTTGTGCATTTTCATCGTGTTCGGCTTGCGAGAATAAATCCATCGCTACCCAATCGGGATTGGTTTGGCCGTCACAAATCACTAATATTTCAGAAGGGCCTGCAATCATATCAATGCCGACATGGCCGAACACTAATTTTTTTGCCGTTGCGACATAGATATTGCCAGGCCCCACGATTTTCGCAACCTTAGGCACGGTGTCCGTGCCGTACGCTAATGCCGCCACTGCTTGCGCGCCACCGATAGTAAAAACCTGGTCAACATCGGCTAAATACGCTGCGGCTAAGACTAGCTCATTGGTTTCTTGTTTAGGCGTAGGCACCACCATGATAAGCTCAGCCACGCCAGCGACTTTAGCCGGAATCGCGTTCATTAACACCGAAGACGGATAGGCGGCTTTGCCGCCGGGTACATATAAGCCTACGCGGTCTAGCGCGGTAATGCGCTGGCCTAATACCGTACCATCCGACTCTTCATACTGCCACGAGGCGAGTTTTTGTCTTTCAGCATAAGCACGAATCCTATCAGCCGCTGCCGTTAAGGCCTGTGCTTGCTCTACGGGCAAAGCATCATAAGCGTGCTTTAGCCGCTGTTTTGGCAAAATAAGCTGTTCAGGTTGGCTAAAATCACAGCGATCAAAGCGGTTAGTGTAGTCAAGCAAAGCGTGGTCACCGCGCTTACGCACATCAGCAATAATCGCTAAGACTTGCTGTTGAATGGCTAAATCATCACTATCATCCCACGCCAATTTTTTGCGCTAACAAATCGGCAAAGCCTGGTTCGGCTGCATTAAGCTTGCAAATAGACAACTGGCTCATCGTGCTTACCTACTTAAGGTGTGTTCAAATTGGCGCAATAACTCGGCTATCGCGCGGTTTTTCATTTTCATCGCCGCTTTATTAACCACTAAGCGCGAGCTAATGTTCATAATTAAATCACGCGGTTCTAAGTTATTAGCGCGCAAGGTATTTCCGGTATCGACTAAATCGACAATACAATCGGCCAAACCGACTAACGGCGCTAATTCCATAGAACCGTACAGTTTTATTATCTCAGCTTGTACGCCTAAATCGGCAAAATAGCGCTGTGCTGTTTTAACATATTTAGTCGCAACACGAATCCGCCCCGTTAATGCGGGTGCGTCTTTATGCACGGCAGTCATAAGGCGGCAACGCGCGATATTCAAATCTAACGGTTCGTATAAATTATCCGAGCCATGTTCAAGTAACACGTCTTTGCCCGCAATACCTAAATCTGCTGCGCCATATTCGACAAACGTAGGCACATCGGTCGCGCGAATAATCACCAGTTGTACATCAGCACGGCTAGTCGGCAAAATCAATTTGCGGCTAGTGGCCGGGTCTTCTAATGGCGTAATACCCGCTTCAGCCAAAAACGGCACAGCTTCTTCAAAAATCCGGCCTTTAGAAACAGCGATAGTTAACATAGCAAACCTATCTCGCAACACGACGTATCGTCGCGCCTAATTGGGTGAGTTTTTCTTCAATATGATCGTAACCACGGTCTATATGATAAATTCTATCGACCATGGTACTGCCCTCCGCTACCAACGCAGCAATCACTAAACTCGCTGATGCGCGTAAATCCGTTGCCATGACAGGCGCACTGGTCAGTCTTTTTACCCCAGTGCATATCGCGGTATTGGATTCCAACTTAATATCTGCGCCCATGCGATGTAACTCTTGCACATGCATAAAACGATTTTCAAAAATCGTTTCGGTAATTATCCCTACGCCTTCAGCAATCGTGTTGAGTGCAATAAACTGGGCTTGCATATCGGTAGGAAAAGCGGGGTAAGGTGCAGTGCGTAGCGAAATAGCCTTAGGTTTGTTACCGTGCATATCGAGTTGTATCCAGTCCGGGCCTGTCGTAATCTCGGCACCCGCTTCGATAAGCTTGTCGGTCACAGCATCTAAGGTCTCAGGACGAGTGTTTTTTAATTTCACTTTCCCACCCGTTATCGCCGCAGCCACTAAATAAGTACCGGTTTCAATACGGTCAGGCAAAATGTCGTAATGAATGCTAGTTAAGCCTAGCTTATCCACGCCTTCAATCACTAACACATCGGTACCAATACCAGAAATTTTCGCCCCCATTGCATTGAGAAAATGCGCTAAATCGGTGACTTCGGGTTCTTTCGCTGCATTCTCAATCGTTGTTATGCCTTCGGCTAAGGTGGCAGCCATTAATAAGTTTTCGGTACCGGTAACCGTCACTTGTGGTAACACTAAACGGCACCCCTTTAACCGTGTGGCTTTAGCATTGATATAACCGCCTTCAACATTAATGTCAGCGCCCATTTTCATTAAGCCATTCAGATGTATATCCACCGGTCTGGTTCCAATAGCACAACCACCGGGCAATGAGACATGGGCTTCACCAAAACGCGCCAGCAATGGCCCTAAGACGAGAATAGACGCACGCATGGTTTTGACGAGTTCATACGGTGCTTCAAAGCTATTAATCGTTGAGCTATCGACTTCGATATTCATACGCTCATCGACCAGCAAATGCACTCCCATACGCCCTAATAATTCCATCGTCGTCGTAATATCGTGCAAATGTGGGATATTGCCCACACGAACCGGGGCTTCTGATAATAATGTCGCCGCTAAAATAGGCAGGGCGGCGTTTTTCGCGCCTGAAATGCGCAATTCGCCCGACAGTTGCGTACCGCCGGTTATGATTAATTTATCCATGGAATATCAATGTGTAAAACGAAAAAAGTATTAAGGTTAAAAGACGCTTTTGTACGTCTAAAAGGCACGCAGTGCGTACCTTTTTACTCCTCAAAATAAGTACAGGTATCAAGCCTGCTAAGCTTAGCTAAGCTGCGTAATTGTTTAGGAATATTATGAAAGCGTAATTGGGTGCGGTGGCTGCGAGCATATTTTATCCACTCAATCATCAGCGCTAATCCCGCACTATCGGTATTAACAACCTGGCCCAAGTCGATGCTAACTTCCTTGGTAGACGTTAAAAATGCCATATTTTTAACAGCGTTTTTATCCAAACTGGCAAAGGTCAAATCGCCAACAACCGCAAAATCACCATTAGCGATTTTATTGATGGTCAGCGGTTTCATTTTTTCTCTTCCGCTGCTTTAAACAAAAATTGGCCTATGACTTTTTCTAAAATAATCGCCGGTTGGGTAATATCAATCGCACTGTTATTCGCCAAATAAGTATCGGAACCACCGGGTTCTAAATTGACATACTTTTCGCCTAATAAGCCAGCCGTAAAAATACTCGCCGTCGTATCATCCGGTAAGTTGTTATATTTAGCATCAATCGCCATCGTCACTACCGATTGATACGTCGTTGGATCTAGCTCAATACTCGCTACTTGACCCACTTTAACCCCAGCCGCAGAAACGGCAGATTTAACTTTTAAACCATCCGAGTTCTCAAAACGCGCACTGACCATAAAACTGTCTTTTTGCGTAATCGAGCTTAAATTACTGGCTTTAAGACTTAAGAAAAAAAGTCCAGCGATACCGGCAGCGACAAACAGTCCAACCAAGGTATCTTGTGTATTACTATGCTGCATTAAGAATCTCCAAACATCAAAGCCGTGAGGATAAAATCCAATCCTAAAATACTAAATGCCGAATTCACCACAGTACGCGTCGTCGCGCGACTAACGCCTTCTGACGTGGGAATAGCGTCATAACCTTCAAACAGCGCTATCCATGAGGCCACAAAGCCAAATACCACACTTTTAATAAAACCATTGACAATATCGTCGTAGAAATCCAATTTAGCCTGCATTTGCGCCCAATACGCACCATCGTCAACGCCTAACATACCCGAACCGACCAGTAAGCCCCCTATAATGCCTATCGTGCTAAACACACCGGCTAACAGTGGCATAGACAGTAAGCCTGCTAACAGTCTAGGGGCGATAATGCGTTTTATAGGGTCAACGGCCATCATCTCCATGCCCGACAATTGCTCAGTGGCTTTCATTAGGCCAATTTCTGCGGTTAATGCTGAACCCGCTCTACCTGCGAATAATAAAGCCGATACTACAGGGCCTAATTCCCTTACCAATGACGCAGCGACCATTAAGCCTAGCGTTTCTTCCGCACCAAAATCAGACAAAATGTAATAGCCTTGCAAGCCCAACACCATGCCGACAAATAAGCCGGAAATGAAAATAATTAAAAACGACAATACACCTACCGAATACAATTGATTCAGTAATAATCGTGGTCGTAATACCACACTGAACAAACCCGATAAGGTTAATAATAGAAAAAAACGTGGCTCGACCCAGCTTAGTAAAGCTGGCCCGGGTCGTCGCACCCAACAATTGAAGAAAATCGAGCATGTCTGCCTAAGATTAATAACGTTTACCCGTCGGCAATAAATCATCGAGATAATCTTTTGCCGGATAATGAAAAGGTACCGGGCCATCGGCGGCACCGGTCATAAATTGCTGTATCCAAGGTGAAGAAGATTGCCGCATCGCTTCAGGTGTACCGTGATCGACAATACGACCTTCGGAAATGACATAAATAGTATCGGCAATCAACGAGGTTTCATGCACGTCATGGGACACGATAATACTGGTTAACCCCAACGTGCTGTTTAATGCTTTAATTAAATGTACTAACACCCCCATAGAAATAGGGTCTTGTCCGGTAAACGGCTCATCGTACAAAATCATCATAGGGTCTAACGCAATAGCCCGCGCCAACGCGATGCGTCTTGCCATGCCGCCCGATAACTCATTAGGCATTAAATGCCTAGCCCCGCGTAAGCCGACCGCCTCTAACTTCATCAGAACTAAAGTACGAATCATAGACTCAGGCAAATGCGTATGCTCGCGTAACGGAAATGCAACATTATCGTAAACGCTCATATCGGTTAACAACGCACCGCTTTGAAATAACATACCCATGCGTTTACGCAAATTATATAACTCAGCTCGGCGCAATTGATGCACATTCAAGCCGTCAACGGTAATCACGCCGCTATCAGGATATAACTGCCCAGCAATCAGCTTTAATAACGTTGTTTTGCCAGTGCCGCTAGGGCCCATAATCGCTGTAATTTTACCGCGCTCAATATCCAACGAGACATTATTAAAAATTTTCTTATTGCCGCGTGAAAAAGATAATTGCCGAACTGAAATTAAAGCGTTATCGCCAGGAGCGGTTTGTTCCATGTGTGCCAAAAAAGCCAGTTTAAACTGCGTATTGTCCTCGACTCCTACTGGATAAGTCAATGAATACCGGGCGTATTTATCATAATGCGCAAACAGGCAAAATGGCGATTGCTAAGGCGCCATTATCGCCATTACAATCCAATCCAATATGGCTACATACTTTAGCCGGGACAGGGTATTCAGAGCGCATAACGCCAGGGATGGCGTGTAGTAGGGCAACGCAGGAGCAGTTGCCGATAACGCCAGGGATGGCATGTAGTAGGAGCTATTGCCGAGGAGCAGTTTTCTGTCATCCTAAATACCCTGTCCCGCCTTATGTTGGTAGCCCAATCAATACACCAATGATGCCGGGTTCATGAATGAGAGTCGCCATTAGCAGCCAATTATTTAGCGATAATATTAAAATTCTTAAAAGCGAAGTCAGCAAAACCGCATTTCAAGGCGTACTCATTGCCATAGCCGCTATTATTCTTGGCACATTAGGCGCCTGCTTATACAGTGAAGGCGGATTATCGTTATCTGGGATTTTAGCCGCCCAGCAAAACAATGTAGGGTTATGGGTACTCGATGGCATACCTTTTGTGTTTGGTTTTTGGGGGCAATATTCAAGCACTCTTATAGCTTATCAAGCGGGTGCGATGATTCAAGACCAAACCCAAGAGTTACGCGACAAGACGGACGAATTAGAAAAACAAGCCAATTATGCCTCAACTCATGACGCGCTAACCGACTTACCGAATCGCTCGCTATTCTATGACCGTGTGCAACGTGCGATTATGTCAGCCACCAATAGAAAACAGTTTCTCGCCGTCGTATTAATCGAGTTAGCGAATTTTAAAGAGATTTACGACACTTTAGGCAGAAATAGTAGCGATTTAATTCTAAAACAAGTCGCCAAGCGCTTAGAAGGCGTCAGCCCGGAACAAGATAGCGTAGCCAGAATCGACGGCAGTATCTTTGCTATTTTACTCACTAACCTACAAGAGACTGCTGAAGCAGAGCACCTTGCTGGCGCTATTCAAACGGCGTTAGATCATCCTTTTTTAGTTGATAAAGTTAATTTCAGCGTCCATAACAACATTGGTATCGTGCATTGCCCTGAACACGGTGAAGATGTCGATACGTTGGTGCAAAAAGCGGGCGTAGCCTTAGGTTTAGCACAAAGCTCTAATAAAGGTTATGCCACCTACCAGCCCGCGCTAGATAAACATAGCTTAAAACGCTTAACGCTGATGTCAGAACTTCGACAGGCCATTGATACCCAGCAACTCGAATTGTTTTATCAAGCTAAAATCGACATCGCTAGCCATTCCGTCATCGGCGTCGAAGCACTCATCCGCTGGCATCATCCGGTTCATCAAATCATTTCACCCGATGAGTTTATTCCCATGGCCGAGCGCACTCGCTTAATCAAATTACTTACTCCTTGGGTGCTAAAACAAGCGTTTAAGCAAGCCAGTCGCTGGCGTCAACAAGGGCTAAATTTAAAAATATCAGTTAATTTATCGACTAAAGATTTACTAGACCCCGAGTTACCCGACTTAATTACGGGTATTGCAGCCGCCAACGGCACTCAACCCGAACAAATTATTTTAGAAATTACTGAAAGCTCAGCCATGCGTGACCCCGAACGCACACTAGGCATTATCAATCGGCTGCACAACATGGGTTATGCATTTTCAATAGATGATTTTGGCACGGGTTATTCTTCGCTGGCTTATTTGAAAAAAATGCCATTAGCCGAACTAAAAATCGACAAGTCGTTTATCACCGATATTTTGCACAGCGAACACGACGAAGTGATTGTCAAAACCATGATTCATCTAGCGCATAATTTAGGCTTAACGTAACCGCTGAAGGTGTAGAAAACGCCGATGTCTTAGCTAAACTGAAACAACTCGGTTGCGACCTGGTGCAAGGCTATTACTTTAATAAGCCTATGTCTATTAAAGACTTTGAAGCTTGGTACAAATCTTTTCAAACATTGTCTAACCAACACTAAAACACTTGCCAAGGCAACAAATCGGGGTAGACTCTGTTGGCAATCGGATTATTGCGCCAGGAGAACCCCATGATTTCTTTTCCGTTCGACACCTCTAAGCCCATTACGGGACAAGCCAGCGTAGAAATAACCAAACCTGCCAACGAAGTTTTTGATTTCATTGGCGTCAATTTTTTTTGAAAACTACCCAAAATGGTCACCCGAAGTGGCCGAATTCGAGCCGTTAACCGGTAAGTCCGTATTCGTTGGCGCAAAAGCTAGACAGCTACGTCAAGACCAAGGCCAAAGCACCGAATCGGTATTTGAAGTGATTGAATACGACCCGGTAGTCAAATTAGCGTTTCAAGGCGTTAACGCGCCTTATAAAGACAGCTTCATCTTGACCAACGACAGCGATAAGCAAGCTACCGTGCTAACTTTTATGTTCGCACTACTAGAACTTGAATTATTCATGCGCCCATTTGAAAAAATTGATTCGCTGCGCCATTGAAGAGGGCGCTGAAAATACCGTTAACAACATTAAGCAGTTATTGACTTAATGTTTTTCTCTATTACCTATCAAATACTTACAATAGGAGCCAACCATGTCGTTTGTCGTCAACAAAGATAACGGACTTATTCCCCAAATTTTATCCGCCATACTCGACGAATGCGTTAATGGTGTCACTTTAGCGGATCCTGACTTAGAAGACGCGCCTATCGTCTACGCTAATAAAGCGTTTGAGCGCTTAACCGGCTATAGTCAACAAGACATCATCGGTAAAAACTGTCGTTTTCTCCAAGGCCCAGATACCAATCAGCCGGAAAAACTAAAAATAATCGAGGCCATGAACAACCATCAGCCGGTTGAAGTCACCTTACGCAATTACCGCAAAGATGGTGAGTTATTTTATAACCATTTAAAAATCACGCCTTTATTCGATCACAAAGGCCGGGTTATTTACTACTTAGGTGTGCAATACGACATTACTTATCAAGTCAATGCCAAAAAAAGAAATCGAAGAACTCACCACACAACTTGATGCGATTATTAAACTAGATAATTAGTACTCGCGCCGATAAACACAAGCATATTGTTAGGAGTTAACCATGACGTCCAACGAACTTCCTTCTGCCAGTGATGGCGTACTCGCCAACGAACTATTATTTGCGTTAGCCATGGTGGCTTTTCTATTGCTTGTCGTTATGGAGCGGATTAAACCGTATCAGCGTTATACCCAAAAAATATCAAAAGAATCTTTTGTCACCAACACAACCGCTTTTTTATTCAACAACATCATTTTAACGGCATTAAAAGCCTCTTCATTGTTTTTAGTCGCGCAGCAATTTGCCAATTATGGCCTACTCAGCCACATGGACAATGCGCCGTTAAAATGGCTGATATGTTTTATTTTATTTGATTTAGCAATTTATGGCTGGCATTACGCAAGCCATAAGTTTGAATTCTTATGGCGCTTTCATAAAATCCACCACAGCGACAAAAGCATTAATGTATCGACGGGCTTCAGATTTCATGTGTTCGATTTGTTGCTAGAAATCGTTTATAAGTGCTTATTTGTCATTCTGATTGGTGTCCAAGCATATGTGGTATTGGCGATTGAAATCATCGAGTTATTTTTCGTATTTTTTCACCATGCCAATATCGATATACCTTATGAATCGACTATCTCAAAACTCATCATCACACCACGCTTACACCGAGTGCATCATTCATCAAAACGTAGCGAGCATGATAGTAATTACGGCATCGTGTTATCGATTTGGGATTTACTGTTCGGCACCCGTAAAGAACTCATCCCCAAAAAAATTGGCTTAGACATCATCGTCGCCGACAACTTTTTACAATTATTCTTTTTAGCGTTCATCACTGAACGCCACGTCAGACGCTGGCTGCATTTCATTCCTAAGGGGCGGAAATAACAGCATTGTTTCACTCAAGCGCTAGCTTGGTTAAATGAACTTACCCGTCACACTCACTTTATTTCAGCATAGCGTTCCAGATATAGCAAAAAACTTCAGGCTTAAGTTGTTTTCCTTCTTGGTATAGTGCGTAATACCAGAGCTTAAATTTTTGATAAATCAACAAGCCGCAACGCGACAGCTGTCAATTTGATTGGAATCGTAAACTATGCCTGAACAACTGACTAAAGCCAGATTCTGAAAATGTGCGTTACAAGTAACCCCCGCCGGATATATCGCTTATAGTCGCGAAGCTCATAGATTAACGGAGGAACTACTGCGTGTTGCCCAAGAAAATAACATAAAAGTCATTGGCTTGGCGGACCATGGTAATGTTGAATGTTGATGGTATCAATGCTATCCGCATGTTGATGAACGACAATGATATTGTGGTGTTTCCGGGGTTTGAGATTGCATCGAATGAAAAGTTTGCCTGTTTCCCGAAAATACGTCTAAAGACCAATTAAATCGCTATATAGAAGCATTAGGGCTGACGCATCCTGATAATGGTGTTGGCCTTCTAATCTTGACGGCAATGACCTTCTTGCCAAAATCGATGAATTGAGCAGCTTTGCTTATGCCGCCCATCTCACCAGCGATGGATTATGCGTATTTAATTGGTCAGCCACACAAATCCAAGAACTCTGTGGCTCACTGTTAACCGTTTACTGAATGTGGGTGAGAAAATCGGCCTCGGTACGGGTTTCTTGAATCGTTGGAAAAACCGCTTTTCCCGTAGCGACTTCAAAGACTGGTGGGGCGTCAGGGACTCGAACCCTGGACCTATGGATTAAGAGTCAAGCAATGTCAAAAAACCACCATAAACCACAATAACGTGTAACAATTAAATCAATAAGTTAACGTTTTATGCTACTGTCATTTGTTGCTGTTTTTTTGCCTGTTTTTGTAGTCTACTGCGACAAAAAATGCGACAAAGAATTATAATAGAACCCTAGAAATAAAGCGGGCTTGAAGGTGTTACCAGCACCAGCAAGCCCTTACCAAAACTTAATTACGGGTTAAGCAATGGCTTACATATCATATCAAAGCCGATTGCTATCCTATAGGGGCAATTATGGCAACCATTAAAGAACGTACCGCTAAAGATGGTACTGCTCGTTATACGGCAGAGATTCGCTTAAAAGGCTATCCGGCACAAACAGCAACTTTCAAACGCAAGACTGATGCTAAAAAATGGATTCAAGATACTGAGTCCGCAATCAGAGAAGGAAGGCACTTTAAAACCACTGAAGCCAAACGGCATACGCTAGGCGATTTGGTAGACCGATACATTAAAGACGTATTACCCACCAAGCCGAAGCAAACACAAGCGCAGCAGCCACAATTAGAACGCTGGAAATCTGAACTTGGAAGTTATCTGTTATCCGATATAACACCCGCCTTAATTGTTGAGTGCAGGGATAAGTTATTAAGCGAAACAACACCACATGGCAACATAAGAAGCCCCGCCACAGTGGTTCGATATATGGCGGCGTTAAGTCATGCTTTCACCATTGCTGTGAATGAATGGCAATGGCTGGAAGATTCGCCGATGCGTAAAGTTAAAAAACCAAAGGAGCCAAAAGGCAGGGTTCGATGGTTAGATGATGGTGAACGGTCAAAGCTGTTAATTGCCTGCAAAGAATCATCAAATCGTTGGCTTTATCTTTGTGTCATTCTGGCTTTGTCTACAGGTATGCGCCAAGGTGAGCTTATGGGCTTGCAATGGCAGGACGTGAACCTTAAAGACGGTTTTTTAATCCTGCATGAAACCAAAAACGGCGAACGCCGAAGAGTCCCCTTAACTGGTCATGCGCTGATGTTGTTGCGTGAACACGCTAAAGTTAGGCGGTTAGACACCTCGCTATTATTTCCCAGTAAATCAGACCCGGCAAAGCCAATCGATTTAACCAAACCTTGGCGGAACGCGCTAAAACTAGCAGAAATCAACGATTTTCACTGGCACGACCTAAGACACTGCACAGCGTCTTATTTAGCTATGAACGGCGCTAGCTTGGCTGAAATAGCTGAAGTGTTAGGGCATAAAACCCTAAACATGGTTAAGCGTTACGCACATCTTTCAGACGGGCATGTCAGTAACGTGGTAGCTTCCATGAATGCCAAGATATTTGGGGGGTGTGATGGCTATTAGTATGTTACCGCCTAAGTTAACACTAGAGCAGCAAGCAAAGCTAAATAAACTACCTGGCATGTTGTGCATTAGCGATATTGCCACATTACGCTATTCAACCGAAAAAGAGCTAATCGAACATTACTCTTTTCAAATTGCCGAGGCATGTTTAGCAGGAGAACTGGAGTATAAAATGCCAAGGCCTTTAGATTGGGGCTGGTTATGCGAACATCCGGAACAAAAGCCGATGCTAGAGGTAACTATTGATTATGAAAGCAGCCCTTTGCATGATTCTCCTGAATACGAAAATGAGAAATCATGCTGGTACTTGGAAAGTGAATGGGAAGGAGACTCGGAGCCTAAGCCTGCCTATAAATATCAAGACCCACTATCGAAGCTAAAGCGTTTTAATGCCAATAACTGGAATTCAAGCGCGTTTGAAGTTTATCGTTATGAATACGCCACTGGCAGGCGATGCATGATTAGCGCCAAAGATTTCAAACAGTGGTTAATTTCTAAAAAGGATTTCCCACTACCTAACGATTGCTTATTGATAAGCTGGATAAATATTGAACCGCAAACCAAAACCTTGGGGGATGCTGGCGCGGTTAACAAATCGAAACCTCGCAAAAAGTCAGAAAAATGCCAAGAGGAAGAAAACGGACGGCCAAAAGAGCGGCAAGCATTCTTTTTTCAGATATGGGAGCAATTAGACAGTCCAAAAAGAAACAATAAGATATGGCTGGAATTGAAGAAATCTAAAAACGAGGACGGCCCTATTACTCAGGTATACGGAAATGAAGAGTTTCATTTTAAATATCAAGATGGTGCAATCGAGCTGTTGGCGCGCAAAACCTTTCAAAATGATATGACGGCTATTCGCAGAAAAAAATAAATTCCCGCTAATTTTCCCGCTTTCCCTTATGGGGAAAGCAGGGAAAAATTCAATGCTTAAATACCCTAACCCGCAAGCCACAACAGCTAGCGGAGATTCACTTAAACTGAATTTAATGGGTAATTTATGGCAACAACAAATATACAATCCAATCAACCTGCAAGCCGTTTAATTCCGGTTCCAGAATGGAACAATTACCATACCTGGCCGCCACAAGGTAAGCGCTCAACCAAACCACCTGTTCTAATAAATTCAGAACCGTTATTCTCAAAATTTTTGAAGAGGATAATGCATGACCTTAACCGCGCATTGGATACATCACCTGAACACTTGGCAAAGCAGCGGAATGACGCAAGCGGCGTATTGCCGACAGCATCGGCT
>NZ_LAJX01000066.1 GCF_000963695.1 Methylocucumis oryzae | reverse complement strand
TAATCCGTACCTTTTGGACTCCAGGCGAGTTTACTGCCGCACAGGCAGCTTAGAAAATTGGTCACCATCGCTGTAATAGTGAGACTTTTGTTTACTGCCGCACAGGCAGCTTAGAAATAAAGATGATTCAAGAGCTGAATGCATTCGCTCACGGTTGTAAAAGACCTCAATATATTCAAATACAGCCTTTTTAGCCACAGATCGAGTTTGATAGGTCTTGTGGTATATCAACTCGGTTTTGAGCGTATGGAAGAAGCTTTCTGATACGGCGTTATCACAATTGTACCTTTATACGGCTCATACTTTGCCGAATACCGAACTCCTTTAGCAAAGCTCTATGGCTATCCGAAGCATATTGACTACCCTGATGTGTGCCCTTGAAGGAGAGGCAGTCCTGGTTTTGGGCTTTTTTTTAGATGCTCAAAATTGTAGTGCTTAAGCTATAGTTGTATCACCAACGCAGTTAATACATAAAATAGGTAGCAATGAGCGAAAAAAGCTTGATTTTCACCGATTACCTCAAATACAGAGCGCAATTACGCGGCTTTGATTTAGACTTAATTGAAAAAATTATCCGCTATTCACCAGAGCGCTATATTGACTCCGAAAGTTATCGTTTTGTGGTCATTGGCGACCACGCGAATAAACTGGTGATGATTCCTTACGAAGAAACAGAAAACACCATAACTCCCGTCACGATTCACGCCACCACGCGGCAACAAATTAAATTTAGATTAACTACAGGAAGACTTAGCCATGAATAATCCCAAAATGCGTTATTTCCCAGACCAAGATGTTATTCATCTCGCTATAACCGATGGCGAAGAAATGGCAAGCATGGAAATCAGCCCCAATATTACCGCTGAGCTGAATGCAAACGGCGAGTTAATCGGTGTAGAAATACTAAAAGCCAGTATTTTTTTAAGAGATTTTATTTTGGAAAGTACCCAAGCAAAATTGATGCACTTACAACAAAGCCCTTAGGCAAAATAGCCGGTTGGATAACGCTATTCTGCCCACCATTATCCACTCTGCAATTGAGTTAATGGTCGAAATGCTTAACGTAATGACAGTGAGACATCGTCTATGGTTTGTGTAGGTAATTCTTTCAATCAATTCACTGTCGTTAGGCAAGGCACAAACCAACGATCAGGCGGTTACTACTTGATGACAATGTATTTTCGGCAGAATCGTAAGTTACATTACTTCGCATAATCTATATTATGTTAAATTAACAAAATACAAAACCAAGTCATATCACCCTAATGCATTTATATTAGTTCTCGCCTTACAGTTTAAATCGTATCCCAATCGCGGTCTTCTTGCGTGAGTTCTTCAACACCCTCACATCGCATCTACCTTACCCCACAAATTAACAATAGCTTTTCATGTCCCACTCTGTCATTGTCTGTTAGGGTAATCAACGTTATAGTGCTCGCTCTAATCTTAGCATTAACATAACAACAATTATAGGCAGCCTCTATGAAGAAATTAACGTTATTATTCATCAGCTTAGTTTGTATCAACGCACCACTCTATGCCGGTCAAATGCACCAAGGTCATGGCGGTAATGCGCGCGCCAATGCCGCAAACGCTGGCGGTCCTAGCGATTGTATTAAAGCGCATATCAACGACTTTACCCCAGCACATTTGGCAACAGTAAAACCAGGGGCTGAATTTTCGTTTACCGTTGTTAATATTGCATCAACTGAACAAGTTGCCGTCACGGTAAAAAGACAGCCCGTAGAAGTGGTTGGGGAATTTATAGACCCTTTTTTCTTGTTTAAAGGCAAATTACCCGACAACTTAGTTAATACTTATGCGCGCATCGACGTTGTCGTCAACGCAAAATTCACGCATTGTGAAAGCGAAGATGGCTGGCTGTTAAAAATAGCCGATTAATAAGCAATTGTTTATAATCCTGCGCTCTATCAAGCAGGCTGAAGCTACTCAAAATCGGCCTGCACTTAACTGTGAGACTCTCCCATGTCCGAAAATGCCAAGACCATGACGTGCGCGGCATATTGTCTAGCACAGAGCTTTGATATTAGCGCACTCGCCAAGCTACTGTCTGATTCAACCCTGATAAGAATCATCAAAGGCGCGTTACTGATTGAAGATGATAATTCTTGGATTGTCGTTTTTTCCTACGGCGCTATCGTGCAGTGGAATGTTTCCCAAGAACAACATAACCGGTTACGCCAATTATTATTGCAACACGCGGACAACCCACTCGCTACCGTAGAGGAAGATAACTTTACTTTTGCCATAGACTGCGCAACTACGCGTATTATCGAAGACCACATCGAGATAGAATCCTCCGACCCTATTCTGCTATTTTCGCTATCACAAGCGATGGCGCAATCGATTAAGCTAGCCTCGTTTGAAACTCATGCTATTACGACGATTAATAACACGCGCTATTTACCTAAATCGCTGGCCGAAAGCGGCGATATTAAACTCAGCCGTCGTAATATTGCTAAAATTCGAGGGCAATTATTTTTAACTAAAAGCGATATTATTTTAAATTTTGATTTATTAGATACGCCGGATTTTTTCTGGGAATATCCTGAATATGAAGCGTATTACAGCATTGCTGCAAAATATTTAGAAATCGTACCGCGCACTGAAGTTCTCGCCAAAAAGCTAGAAACCATACACGAGCTCTTTGAAATGCTAGCCGATGAGCAAAAACACCGGCATTCCTCGATACTCGAATTAATCATCATCGGTTTAATCGCGTTCGAAATCGCCATGACGATTATCGGAAAAGTCGTTTAAACCTCACCCAACTCATACATGCTAAGTTACAAACACGAATTCCACGCAGGAAATTTCGCCGATGTGTTAAAGCACACGGTGTTAATTCAAATACTGAACTATTTACGACAAAAAGATAAAGGTTTTTGCTATATCGACACTCATGCTGGCTCTGGTGACTATTCACTGACTAGCGAGCAAGCACAAAAAAATCGCGAGTTCGACGAAGGTATAGGCCAGTTATGGCAACGCCAAGACCTACCTGATGCTGTATCAGACTATTTAACAATGATTAAGCGGTTTAATCCTCCTACACAGCTAAAACGCTATCCTGGTTCACCGTTAATCGCTCAGCAATTATTAAGACCACAAGACCGTTTAATCGCTTGTGAATTACATAACACCGAAATTAAATTACTCGCGCGCGCACTGCCTAAACACAAATACATTAAAATTTATCATGATGATGGTTTTAAACAAACGCTAGCGCTATTACCCCCGATAGAGCGACGGGGTCTCGTTTTAGTAGACCCCTCTTACGAATTAAAATCAGACTACCGGCAAGTCACTGATGCACTTATCGAATACCATAAACGTTTTGCTACTGGCGTTTACGCGCTTTGGTATCCGGTCATCAAGCGTAGTCGTATTCGCACGCTAGAAAAAACCTTACAAAACAGCGGTATGAATGATTTATTGCTAGTTGAACTGTGTATAAGACCGGATAGTGAAAACGATGGCATGACCGGTTGCGGCATGATTATCATCAACCCACCGTGGACTTTAGCGCCTACGATGAAAACTGTATTACCGTGGTTAGCGAACGTATTAAGTCAAAATAATTCTGGCAGCTACCAACTTAAAATTTTAGCGAAGCATTAACACGCGGTAATTATTCAGGCCCCCTCCCCCATTTTGGGGCATCATGATGGTAACTTATTGTTTTGTAACCATCGAGGCCATAAATGGAGGGGAACTGAATAATTACAAACATGGAAACATTTATGGCATTATTAACTCGGCTTATTCTGTTTATTATTGTGAGTTATGGCAGCAATCTATCGGCAAACCCGTGGTCGCAACAAACCAAACCCGCGTTATTAGAAGGCAAAATTCAAAGCATAGGTACTTATACGAATGGCTGTTTAGCCGGCGCTGATACCTTGCCTATTAACGGCCAAGGTTACCAAGTGATGCGTTTATCCCGACAACGCTTTTATGGTCATCCTGATTTAATTCAGTTTATTCAAAAACTTGGGCTTAGCACGCAACAACAAGGTTTAGGTACGTTATTAATCGGTGATTTAGGGCAAGTACGCGGCGGCCCTACTGTAAGCGGTCATCGCAGCCATCAAACCGGGCTTGATGTCGATATATGGTTTATGCTGTCAAAGCACCCGCCTTCGGTATTATTAACCGAACAAGAGCGGGAGAACTGGAGCGCGGCATCCATGCTTAAAGGCAACACCGACGCTATTAATCTACGCGAATGGACTAAAGCACAAGTTAATATTCTCGAAGCAGCCGCGCGTATGCCGGAAGTTGATAGAATCTTTGTCAATCCCAGTATTAAACGCGAACTCTGCTTAAGCCAAGTTCAACACGATTGGTTGCGTAAAATCAGACCGTGGTGGAAACATGAAGATCACTTCCATGTCCGTTTAAAATGCCCGTCCGGCAACCGCCATTGCCAAAGCCAAGAACCGTTACCCGCCGGTGACGGCTGTGATGCTGGCTTAGCTTGGTGGTTTTTCTGCAGAAGCAAAAAAACCTAGTAAAACACCACCACCTAGCAAACCACCGGAACTCCCTGCCCTGTGTCAATTATTGTTAAAACAATAGCATCTAATGAATTAACTGTAATTAATTTAGAATTAATTGCTGAAATTCTATAAAATCTGCGTTTATTTCATCTTCGCCTTCGCTCCATGGATTTAAAATTTTTAGACTTCGAACAACCCATCGCTGAATTAGAAGCGAAAATCAAAGAGCTGCGTAATGTTGATTTCGACAATAACATCAACATTACCGATATTATCAAACAATTAGAGGAAAAAAGCCGAGCGTTAACAGAGACTATTTTTAGCGGCTTAACCGATTGGCAAATTTCCCAATTATCGCGCCACCCTGGACGTCCTTATACGCTTGATTATATTGATTTAATTTTTACCGAATTTCAGGAATTACACGGCGACCGAGCGTTTGCTGATGACCCGGCTATTGTGTGCGGTTTAGCCCGCTTAGACGGTCAACCTGTCATGATTATAGGCCATCAAAAAGGCCGCGACACCAAAGAGAAAATTCACCGTAACTTTGGAATGCCTAGACCTGAAGGGTATCGTAAAGCCTTACGGGTGATGAAAATGGCCGAGCGCTTTCACTTGCCTATCATCTGCTTAATCGACACTCCGGGGGCTTATCCTGGTATTGGCGCAGAAGAACGCGGTCAAAGTGAAGCCATTGCCAGAAATCTATTTGAAATGACAAAGCTCAGAACGCCTATTATTTGCACAATCATAGGCGAAGGTGGCTCAGGTGGCGCCTTAGCAATAGGCGTCGGCGACCGTTTAATCATGATGGAATATAGCACTTATTCCGTCATATCACCGGAAGGCTGTGCGTCGATTCTATGGAAAAGCGCCGATAAATCGCAATTAGCCGCTGAAGCAATGGGCATTACGTCAGACCGAATCCGCGAACAAGGCTTTCTCGATGAAGTCGTCAGAGAGCCTTTAGGTGGCGGTCATAGAGACTTTAAAACAACGGCTGCAAATTTAAAAGACGCCTTATTAAGACATTTAACCGAACTAAAACACATGCCAGTCGAAGATATGCTCGATAAACGCTATCAACGCTTAATGAGTTACGGTGTATTTTCTGAATAATCCGCTATAAAAAAACCGGCTTTAGGCCAGTTTTTTGGCTACACACTTATGACGGGACAGGGCGTTTAGAATGCAGGTGTCGGCAGCAGGGATGCTGCCGCCAAGCCTACAGGGACGTATTTACGGCGTCCTGCGTTCTGAATAGTTGGTAACCGGTTTTTTGAGTCAAGTAGACAAGCGAAAACCGCAGTTTCAGGTACTACCAGTCTCAAATAAACCTTGTTGCGCATTAGCCAATATAACCGCCACCGATGGATGCTTTAATTTGCGTTGCGCGGTAATGGCATAAAAACGTTCGACGACACCTTCAATCTGCCCTAATAAGACAGTGCCATATTGCTGATTGATTTGATTAGCTACAATGATAGGTGAAAAAAATAAGCCTACACCGGCTGCGCCAAAGGTTTTTAACAGCGCACTATTTTCTACTTCTGCTTTGACGACTGGACTTAATTCTTGACTATCAAACCATTGATTTAACGAGCGCCGTAGCGCCGTATTCGTAGTCGGTAATAAAAAAGGTGCGCCATTTAACGAACGTGGAAAATTATCTTGATACCGAACACCTAAACTAGGCGTAGCAAACACACCGACCTTAGCTTCGCCTAGTAAATGATTAAACAAGCGCGCACCGCTAGCTGGCGTTGCCGGCATATCTGATAGCACTAAATCAATGGCATGTAACGCAATTTCAGCTAATAAACGCTCTGTTTTATCTTCATAACAATAAATCTGTACCGGCTCGGCCTGACGCAACAGCGGCTCAATTAAACGATAAGCCACTAACTTTGGTAAAGCATCAGTAATCCCTAAATGTAAACGCAAGCCTCTATCAGTATGATGGCCTTTCAACGTCTGGGTTAACTCTCGCCCTAACGTAAAAATTTCCTCGGCATAATTAAACACAGTTCGCCCTGTGTCGGTTAATACTAGCTTACGGCCTTCCTTACGCAATAACTGTGAACCGATATGCTGCTCAAAAACGGCAAACTGCCCACTAATAGTTGGCTGAGCTAAGTGTAGAATTTCACAGGCTTTACTAATACTACCTTGTTTTGCGACTACCCAAAAATAATACAAATGTTGATAATTAAGTCGTTCCATACGCCTCACATCGGAAAAATCTATAGTAAAAATTGTTTTATTCTATTTTACTTGTTTTTTTAAGGCTATATTATAAACAACAAAGGAAACAACCGGGTTTCAATCTAAACATGAGTAAAGTATCACCTTTAGAGCAGTTACAGCACTTAATTGCATTGGAACAAAAGGATATCGGCACATTAGTTGCCTATAGTATAGGAATAGGCTTAATGTCGTTGACCACGCCTATTGCCGTACAAGCTTTAGTCAATACGATTGCGTTTGGTGCTTTACTTCAACCATTATTTGTATTAACGCTGATATTGTTGGTTTTAGTCGGCTTTAGTAACAGCTTAGCGGGCTTACAGTTTTATGTGGTCGAAATGCTGCAACGACGGATATTTGTCCGCATTTTTGGTAATGCAGCGACGTGTTTGCAACGCGTTTCCTACAGCCAACGTGACCAAATTTATTTACCGGAGTTGGCTAACCGCTTTTTAGACGTGGTGACACTGCAAAAAACCGCTGCGGTTTTATTGCTGGAAACTTTAGGCTATGTGTTGCAAACCTTGATAGGCATGGTTTTATTAGCGTTTTACCATCCGTTATTATTAGCGTTTGATTTAGTATTAATCACACTGCTTGGTGTCATATTATTTACTTTAGGCCAACAAGGCTTAGATACCGCTATCATACAGTCTAAAGCCAAATATAAAGCGTTAGCCTGGTTAGAAACAATTGCGACCAACCCGGTCATAACAAAATCGGAATACGGCGATGCTTATATTCATGCTCAAACTGAGCATATTGCCGAAACCTATTTAACAGCGTGTCAAAATCATTTTCGGATATTAACTCGGCAAAATATAGGCGCGTTAATCTTACATACCTTAGCCAGCACAGCGTTATTAGGTATGGGCGGCTGGATGGTGATAGAGCATCAATTAAGTTTAGGACAATTAATTGCTGCCGAGTTAGTTGTCAGTGCTATGGTGTATGGTTTAACCCGTTTAGGCAAAATGCTGGACAACTATTACGAATTATTGACGAGTTTGGACAAAATCAACCATATCTTAGACTTGCCACAAGAACAATCGTCATGCGCTCATCAAAACCACCCAACTACGCCATACACTCTTAATATTATTAGTGTGACTATGCCCAAATCAGGCATGGCAGAGCATTTACAAGCTATTAACTTACGGTTAGCGGCGGGCGAACATATCGTGATTAACCACAACCGCGATTACAGTAGTTTATTTGATGTCGTGTTTGGTTTGCGTCAACCTGCACAAGGCTATGTTTGTGTCAATGAGCAAGACATACGCGATATTAATTTGCGCACCTTACGCGATACCATCGCATTAGTACGCGATGCTGAAATTATTCCAGGTTCCATCATCGATAACATAAGCTTAGCGCGAACTATACCGCCCGATGAGATACGGCAAATCCTGCATAGTGTCGGTTTAAGCTCAGAGCTTTCCAATTTACCTGAGGGATTGCACACGGTGTTATCAAGCGACGGCGCACCGCTCACACCTGAGCAAAGTTTACGTTTAACCTTAGCGAGAGCATTACTGCTCAAACCGCGCTTACTGCTGTTAGATGGTGTACTGGACAAACTGAAACCCGATGTCTTAGACGATTTATTTAATTATTTGTGTAGTCAACCAAACCACTTAACGTTATTAGTCAATAGCCAACAACCGGCCATCATACAACGCTTCTCACGCCAAGCAGCGATTATTGATGGACAGTTAGTTGAAACTTAACGAGACCGCACCCATGCAACCGACTAATATGCGAACATTAACCGCACTGCAATTTGCTGAGACAGCCTGTTTTGCTCATAGAATTGCTCGCTCATTAGTGATTATTTTTTGCATCTTACTTATCGCACTGGCGTTTACACCGTGGCAACAAAACGTTAGAGGTATGGGTAAAGTTATCGCTTATACCCCGGCCGAGCGTCAACAAACGATTAGTGCCACTGTTGAAGGTCGTATTGCCTATTGGCGAGTTAAAGAGGGAGAGCGGGTAAAAAAAGACCAAGTATTAGCTGAAATTGTTGATAACGACCCGTTGTATTTTCAACGAATTAAGAGCGAATTGGAAAGTTATCAAGCTAAACAAGCGGCTAACGAAGCGCGCGTGCAAACGTTTAAAACCCAATTAACCATGGCTGAGCAAGCACGGCCCAATGCCTTAGCCGCTGCCGATGCCCGAATTAACATGGCTAAACAACGCTTAAACGCTGCACAACAAAGCCTGGAAGCGACACAAGCCGCTAAACATACTTCGCAATTAAATTTAACTCGGCAACAACTTTTACAAGGCAAAGGCTTAGTATCCAAACGAAGCTTAGAATTAGCTCAATTAGAGATTGCCCAACGCCAAGCTGACGAACAACGCGCACAAGCTGCGTTATTGGCAGCCGGCAGCGAAGTACAAGCCATACAATCGGATAAGGAAAAATTGGCTGCGGATACGATTGCCACAATAGAAAAAACCCGGGCAGAGTTACAAAAAGCGATAGAAGACTTGAACGCGGTAGCTGGCGATGTGTTTAAGTTACAAACCAAACTGGCACGACAACATACTCAAACCGTAGTTGCACCTAGAGACGGGGCTATTTTTCGTTTGTTAGCCAATCCTAATGCCGAAATGATTAAACCAGGACAGCCTTTAGCTATTTTAGTCCCTGACACACAGGAACGAGCAGTGGAGTTGTGGGTAGACGGTAATGACTTACCGCTAATTGTCACTGGAAGCCACACGCGATTGCAGTTTGAAGGCTACCCTGCTATTCAATTTGGCGGCTGGCCTGAATTTTCAGCGGGCTCGTTCGGTGGACAAGTCGTCTTAATCGATGCTACCGATGATGGTAAAGGGCATTTCCGTATTGTTATCATTGCCGATAGCAATGATATTCCGTGGCCAGATCCACGGTTTTTACGGCAAGGTGTTCGTGTCAACGGCTGGGTATTATTAGGACGTGTCACGTTAGGCTATGAATTATGGCGTATATTCAATGGCTTTCCACCATTGGTGTTGCCGGAACCTGAGCTAACAACGAATAGCAAAAACGATACGGCAGCTAAACCAGATAAGTAACGCAACTAAACTTCTGATTCCGGAGCCTTGCTCAGCTTTAAACATTGCACAAAGCGAGCTTTGTAATCCAAAAAGTCTTAACGGCGAGCAATGAGGTATACACTCCCATGCCATTGTTAAACAACTTACGCGACTAAGATTTTTTGCTTTGCTTAGCGAACCATAACGCCAGGGATGGCGTGTAGTAGGCAACGCAGGAGCAGTTGCCGATAATGCAAGTAAAAGCACTCTATACTCTGAACAGTCAAGTTTTCGGTATCTTGTGCTGCCGTAGGGTGCGCTACGCGGACCTTATCATTGATTTTTAATGATTTATAAAGGTGCGCACAGCGCACCCTTCCTAATTGAGCGTTCAAAGTATATGTCAAAAATACGCATATTATTTTTTATCTTGAGCTATTCAAGTACGTTGTACGCGACACCATTAACTTTAACTGAAGTAGTAAATTCGGCCTTACAAGCTTTCCCTGGCTTGTTAGCCACTCAACAACGCAAAGACATAGCGACAGGCGAGTTACAAACTGCTCAAGGTGGTTTCGATACGCAAGTTAAATTGCGTAGTAACTTTTCAGTGACCGGGTTATATGAAAACCAAAACTTTGATGCCAGCTTTGAGCAACCTACCGCATTAGGTGGTACGACTTTTTTCGGTGGTTGGCGACGTGGCAGTGGCGATTACCCGGTTTATGAGGGTAAAAGCTTGACGGCCACCGATGGTGAAGTACGCGTAGGCGTTAGCATACCTTTGTGGCGCAATCGAGAGATTGACCGGCGCCGAGCCAGCTTACAGCAAGCCGAATTAAGCCAGTTAATCGCCAATCACGACTACGATCAAGCATTATTAGAAGTCAGGCGCATAGCGACACATCGGTATTGGGATTGGATATTAGCCGGACAACGCTTAAAGTTTGCCGAGCGTTTATTAAGCATTGCCGAACAACGTGACCAAGGCATTCGAGAGCGCGTCGCGGCAGGTGATTTACCAGAATTTGAAGCATTAGATAATCAACGCGCCATTATCGAACGCCGCGAACGAAAAGTAGCGGCGCAAAGATTACTGGAACAAAGTGCGATTCAATTATCGTTATATTTGCGCGACGACAAGGGCCAGCCCTGCTTACCTGAAGTAGACCAATTACCGCAAGACCTGCCCAGACCAGCGCAGGCCGATGAAATAGCGTTTGAGCAAGCGGTTGCGCAAGCACTCAGTGCACGACCAGAATTACGTCGTTTAGAGATACAACAAAAACACACACAAACCGAATTAGCATTTCAGCAAAATCAACGCGCACCGGGTGTTGACCTTGTCATTCAAGGCGCACAAGACTTAGGGCAAAATCCAAACAAAGATAAATTAAATAGGGATGAATGGTATGTAGGCCTAGCCATCGACATTCCATTACAGCGCCGGGTCGCAACCGGTCGTAGCGAAGTAGCCGCCGCTAACGTACAGCGGCTTAAATGGGAACGGCAATTAGCAGAAGACCGAGTTGCCGCTGAAGTAAAAGACGTTTTATCTGCGATGAATGCGGCAAAACAGCGCATACAGTTAAGCCAACAGCAACAGCAAGCCGCAGAAAAATTGGAACAAGGTGAACACGACCGTTTTGAGCTGGGCGACAGCACGCTGTTATTTGTTAACTTACGCGAACTGGCTCACGGTGACGCGATGGTGATGGTTGCCGAAGCCACGACGACGCTGTTTAAAGCCCATGCAGATTACCAAGCCATTTTAGCTAACGCATTAGAATAGCCAAGGAGTCTCTTATGAACATTAACAACACACGTCTCCCGATAAAGGTAGCGACCATATTGGCTCTCGTTGTTTATATCCTCTATGCACCTTTAGATTTTTTGCACCATATTGCAACGATTGCTCACGTCATTTATGAGTTTATCGCGTCGATTATCGAGCATTTCTTAGATAAAGCCTTGGGCTTAAGCAAGTTTCATAGCCAGCTCATTGTTTTTTATAGCTCATTGGCAATAGGCATTTTTATTGCTTATCGTTGTTGGCAATACCTGTCTCGTAACGCGTGGCGATGGTTTTTTGCAATCCAAATATCGCTGATGCAGTCCTGGGAGCAACGAAACTTATTATCTAAAATCAAATGGTTAGCGATACAAACTGGGGTTGTATTAGGGCTTATCATTATTACACTCAGCTAAGTTCGGTAATACCCGTTTAAAAAAATCGGCTACAAACTTTAGCAGGGACAGGGTATTCAGGCTGCAGGACGCCGTGAATACATCCCTGTAGGCTTGGTGGCAGCATCCCTGCTACCAACACCCGCAACCTAAATACCCTGCCCCGTCTTACGTTGGTAGTCAAAAAATCTAGTTTCAACTACTTAAAAAATCACCCATCTTAATAACCTATTTCTCGAAAGGCAAAGACATATTATGACCGAATACGACGACAAAAACTTGCAGGCCAGCATTAAATCGCTAAAAAGCAAACTAACCAAAGTGCTAAAAGAGCAAGCCAATCCAAAAATCATGACAACGGTAGAACAATTGCAAAAGCAATTTAGTGCCTTACAGCGCGACGATTCACCGGCAAAACACAAATTACTCAGCGATACGCTGACTGGTTTGCCAGCGGATACGCTCACCGAAGTCATTAGAGCATTTAGCTTATATTTCAGCTTGCTGAATATTGCGGAAGAAGCCACTAATCTACGCAATCGACGCAAAGATATTGAAAATAACAAACATTTTTGGTCTGGTTCGTTTCACGACACCTTATTATATTTTCACCAACAAGGTGTAAGCGCTGAGGATCTACAAGTACTATTAAACGAATTGCATTACTTACCGGTCATGACGGCGCATCCCACCGAAGCCAAACGACGTACCGTACGCAGTGCATTACGCAAAATCTTCTTAAGCTACGAACAACTAGACGATGCACGTTTAAAAGGCTATTACCGCGACCAAGCCTTAGAACGCTTATCCAGCCATGTGCAATTGTTATGGAAAACTGATGAAGTCAGAACGCGTAGTATGAATGTCGTCGATGAGATAGAAGCTGGATTGTTTTATTTTCCACTCTCGTTGTTTGAGGCGACCGCTAGAGTTTACCGTAATTTAAGCCGTGCGGTACATGATGTTTACGGCGTAGAAGCGGCCCAGCAAATTCAAATCCCACACTTCCTCAACTATGGTTCCTGGATAGGCGGTGATCGCGATGGCAACCCTAATGTCAAACCTGAGACAACGGCTTTAGCGCTACGTCTACAAGCGCGTACTATTTTACAAGAATACATTAAACGCATTGAGGCCTTACGCGAACAGCTCGCTTTTTCTTATGGGTTATGTGAACCTAACCCAGCGTTTTTCGACAGCTTAAGTCAAGACCGGACGTTAATTGGAGAACAGGCACAAGTTTTAGAAGCGCCTTTTGCGCAAGAACCGTACCGGCAAAAACTAAGTTTAATGAAATACCGATTAGAACAGCGCCTAGAACATAACGAGCAGCGCATAGTCGGCAGCTATGAAACCATGCTAAATCACGGCTATCTCAGTGCCGATGAATTTTACCAAGACTTAACCCTAATCAAATCCTCATTGATTAGCCACGGCGATGGCGCGATTGCCGCGCTAGAGCTAGAAGACTTATTAAGATTAGTCGGTACATTTGGTTTTTATCTGATGCAAATGGATGTGCGGCAAGAATCAACGCGCCATAGCGACGCGGTTGCTGAAATAGTCAGCGCCTCATTAGGTCTTGACTATGCAACCATGAACGAAGAGCAACGTTTACAAGTATTGGGTGAAGTCATTGCTACGCCCGGCGGCTTAATTTACGACACTGCCTCGCTATCGCCTGCAACGTTAGAAACCTTAGATTTATTCCGTGTCATGGCGCAAATGCTCAGAGAAGTCGGACGTGACTGTTTTAGTCGCTACGTCATTTCAATGACTCATGCGGCAAGCCATATTTTAGAAGTCATGGTATTAGCTGCGCAACATGGCTTAGTCGGGCGTATCAATGGCCAATGGTTTTGCCATATCGGCGTTAGCCCGTTATTTGAAACCATTAATGATTTAAACCACATCGACAGCGTGTTATCGACGCTATTCGCGCATCCTGTTTATCAGGCGCTGCTAAAAGCGTCAGGACTAAGGCAAGAAATCATGCTCGGCTATTCTGACTCATGTAAAGATGGTGGTATCTTAGCGTCGGCTTGGGGCTTGTACAAAGCTCAGCAACAAGTCATGGCAATTGCCGATCAACAAGGCATTGCCTGCCGGTTATTTCACGGTAGAGGCGGCACTGTCGGTCGTGGCGGCGGCCCAACGCATAACGCCATTATGGCGCAACCGCCCGCAACAGTACGCGGACAAATCAAATTTACTGAGCAAGGTGAAGTGTTGTTTTATCGCTATAACAACATGGAAACTGCGGTGTATGAACTCACGATGGGCATTACCGGCCTACTTAAAGCCAGCTTAAGCTTAGTCAAAGACGTACAGCCCGATCATCCAGATAACTTAGCCATCATGACTGAGCTAGCTCAAATCGGTGAACGTGGCTTTAGACAGCTTACGGAACATACACCCGGCTTTTTAGACTATTTCTACGAAGCCACACCGCTGACCGAAATCGGCCAGCTCAATATCGGATCAAGGCCCTCGCATAGAAAAAAACAAGACCGATCAAAAAACTCCGTGCGCGCCATTGCCTGGGTATTTTCATGGGCGCAATCTCGTCAAACTTTTCCTGCCTGGTATGGCATAGGCTCAAGTCTTGAAACCTGGTGTGCAGGTAAAGAAGATAGGCTAAAGCAATTACGCCGCTTATACCGCGATTGGCCATTTTTTAGAAACCTACTCAGTAACGCGCAAATGGCATTAAGCAAATCTGATATGACGATTGCCGCCGAATATGCAGCCTTATGCATCGATGAACACGTTGGCAAAACTATTCATCAAATGATTGCGGCAGAACATCAAACGTTGCGTGGAATGGGTTTTAGATATTACCGAAACCGAGCGCTTATTAGCCGATAATCCGGAATTAGCGACTTCGTTACAACACCGTAACACTTATTTAGGCCCATTAAACTACATTCAAGCCCGGTTACTGAAAATGGTACGCGAAGAGCAAGCCGATGACGGCATCGAAAATCCTTGGCGCAAACCGTTATTAAGAACGATTAACGCGATTGCCGCAGGGATGAGGAATACGGGTTAACAACCCTTGTTGAAGGTGCGCAATGCGTACCTTCAGCGATAGGATACTGATTATGATTAACAACTTAAGACGGGACAGATCATTCAGAACGCATAACGCCAGGGATGGCGTGTAGTCAATACTGTTGACTTTAGCCAGTAGCACCCATTTTCTTAGCCCGCTTTTCTTTCCACTTATTAGGAACGCCTTTATTAACACGAGGTTTTGATGGCTTGGGCGTCTTCGGTCGGTAATAAACAACTCG
>NZ_LAJX01000065.1 GCF_000963695.1 Methylocucumis oryzae | reverse complement strand
TAGAAATTTAGCAGCAAGTATTCTGTTTTTATCAACTTCCATAACAAGCAATAAATTTATTAAATATCATATAGATATAACAAGTTAGGTGCTAAAATCAACAGTATTGTGGCGTGTAGTAGGGCAACGCAGGAGCAGTTTTCTGCCGTTCTAAACGCCCTGTCCCTACTCGGCATTGTCTCGTTTAAAGTGCATAGCCAAGGTGCGAGATTATATTTTTACTAAAAATACCGAAAATTCATATTTAACCATATCAATTATTCTAATCATATTTACTATTCTGTTAAAATAAACGCGCTAAAGTTGTTAAATTGACACCAGCGAATTGGCACAATCTGATAGAAAGACCTTGGGCATACTCTTTAGCCTAACTTATTAATATAAAACTTGAATAGTAATGACTAACCGATTTAACTCACCTAAAGCATTCAATTAAACAAACAGGCAGTCGCTGAAGTGATTTGGAGCATAGCAAACATTGCGAATAACTTATTAAACGAAAATGTACAGCTTGCTGCCTTGTTTTATCAAGCAACCAGCGCAGCTGTAGTGATTATGGATGCTGATTATAAAATCATACAAATTAATCCAGCGTTCAGTGAGACAACCGGTTATAGTTTGGTTGACTTAATGAATAATCAAATGACGACAGTTTTTGATTTATTGAAAAACTACTCTTATCAACAAGATATTGTTGCTGCTTTGAATGCTAAGGGATATTGGCGAGGCGAGCTGTCGGTTCGCCAGATGAACTCGGATTATCTTCCTGTCTTAGCAATGATTAATTCCGTGGTACAAGCAGATAAATGCGTTAGCCACTATGTAGCTTTACTATTAGATATTACTGAGCGCAAACAATTGGAGTATGAGTTGCGCCATGACGCTGAAATCGACCCTTTAACGGGTTTAGCGAATAGAAAATTATTTTTTCAACGCCTAGATGACGCAATAGCTTCGGCAAGACATTTTAATTACAAGTTGGCAATATTGTTTCTTGACTTAGACGGTTTTAAGCAGATTAATGACAATTTAGGACATGCTCAGGGAGATAATGTGCTGATTGAAATTGCCCATCGATTGAGGCGTTGCGTTAGAGAAGTAGACACCGTTGCCAGGCTAGGTGGTGACGAGTTTGCGCTTATCTTAAATGGCACGTCAAAAGACGTTATCACTGATACGGCTCAACGCATCGTTGATACTACTGCTTTTACGATTGATGAACAGAATATTTCATTACCTATATCCGTCAGCGTCGGTATTTCACTTTATCCTGAGGACAGCGCTAACCCGCAAACCTTACTGAAATTCGCAGATGCAGCAATGTATAGCGCCAAATTTAAAGGTAAACGACAATGCTGTTGGCATACCTAACTAATCTAATTGGAAACTTTTGTGTATAACGACAAAATAAATAATTTGTCCACAGTTCGAGTTTTATATGTGGAAGATGATTTAGAAACGCGGGAAGAATTGCAATCCGTGCTAGAAAATTTTGTTGCTGAACTTTATATCGCTAAAAATGGCCGGGAGGGCTTAAATTTATATCGTGAGCATCGTCCTGATATTGTAGTAACTGATATCCAAATGCCTGAAATGAACGGTTTGTCAATGGCTGCCGACATCAAAGCTATCAATGCTGACCAACCCATAGTCATTTTAAGCGCTTACAATGATGTGGAATACTTATTCCGCTCTCTGGAACTAGGCATTCAGCATTATATTACTAAGCCGATTAGTATCGAACGTTTACTAAATAAGCTGTGTGATATTTCAGAACAACTCAATTGGGTACACGAAGTTGAAAAGAGCCGTAAATTATTGGAGCAGTACAAACTGCTGGTTGACGCTAAAGCTATTGTTGCCAAGGTTAATCTTAACGGAACTATCGTCTACGCCAATTCGTACTATTGTAACTTGTCAGGGTATTCGGAAGCAGAACTGTTAGGACAGCACTATTTATTCAATATCGAAACAGGTCAAGCTACCCTAATTGAGGATTTAGAAACCACTGTACTGGCAAAAAAGAAGTGGCAAGGTGTTCTCAAACAAATAAGTAAAACCGGAGACACCTATGTGGTTGATGTGACAATCGTCGCGATAGTAAACCATCAAGGTGATATTGAAGAATTTGTGGCTTTATTGGTTGATATAACCGAGCAGTTTAAAAAATTTGAACGCTTATCTATTGGTTTAGAGCAAGACCTCATACAGCAAAACCATTATCTGCGTGAATATGAATCTGCTATGGAAGTGGGCACATTACTATGTGTCATAGATACTACCGGCACTATTATTAGTGCTAATCAAAATTTTAGTGCGCTCATTCATTACACTGCTGATGAATTACAGGGGAACTCTCTTTGTCAGTTAGTTCAGAACTGCGATGAGTTTAAAGCAGAAGCATTAAACAAAGCCTTGCATCAAGGCCATAGCTCGATGATTGTCAACATTAAGGACAAAAAGGGTGAGCAACGCGTTCTAAGTACTGTGTTTGTGGGTATTCATAATGAACAAGGCGATATTCACTCGATAATGGCTTTAAGTCAGGACATTACTGAAATCATCCAATTGCATGAGGAGATGATTGAAACCCAAAAAGAGTTAATTTATATCTTGGGTGAAGTGATTGAAAATCATAGTCATGAAACCGGCTCGCATATTAAGCGTGTAGCGCTAATGTCCGAATTAATCGCGTCTAAATACGGACTCGATAAAGAACATTCGACGATGATAAAGATTGCTTCTTCTCTGCATGACATAGGCAAAGTGGGTTTACCGCATGAACTATTATGCAAAACGGGCAAATTATCGGCTGACGAATATCAAATTGTTAAAAAACATGCAGAAATAGGCTTTAATTTGTTAAAACAATCTGAAAAGCCTTTAATAAAAATGGCTGCGACGATTGCCCACCAACACCATGAGCGCTATGACGGCACTGGCTATCCTGATGGACTATTTGGTGCTGATATTGCGTTAGAGGCTAGAATTGTCAGCATAGCTGATGTATTTGATGCGTTATGCAGCAAGCGGGTTTATAAAGAACCTTGGCCTATCGAGTATATTCTCACGTATTTTGAAAGCAATAAATCATCCCAGTTTGATCCCCAATTGGTTGATATATTAATTCAAAATATTGACGAAATTTTACAAATCCGCAAACAATTATCAGGTTCTAATGCTTAACACTATGCCTTCATTCATAGCCGCTGTTGTCATGGTTGTCATGGCTTCGACTTCGTTTGTAGTAGGTGCAGAACCTGTTGACGGACAAAAATTAACCCTAGAAGACTGTATCCGCATAGCCTTAGAAAAGCATCAGTCCTTATCCGTATCAGATGCCAATGTCGCAATGGCGGAAGCGCTTTATCAGCAAGCCATGTCGGCGTACTGGCCTAGAATTGCCGCCGAAGTTAATGCATCCCATGCCGATCAAGACAGGACTTACACGTTACAAGGGCAATTTGATTTACCTCAGGCGGTAGGTGGGGCTTTAACCTCTGTCGTTGCACAAAGCAATCCGCAATATGCCCAAGCACTACAATCAGGTCTAGCAAAACCGATTAGTGCTATTCCTATCAACATGGATGTTAAATTATTTGACCGCGATGTACTCACGTCATCAATAAATCTGACCTACCCGATTTTTACTGGATTGAAAAGGGAAGCGCTGGTGGCGCAAGCGGAAAAAGGCCTCAAACTCGCCGAAGAAAGTCGTCGTAAAACCACTCTTGAAGTGGTTAGAGATGTTAAAAAATATTATTACGCAGCCCAGTTTGCGTTACAAATGGAGCAATTAGCTGACGATACCTTAGAGCGGTTTAAGGTATTGGAAGAGTTGACCGAGCGGCTTTACCAGCACGGTTCGATGAAAGTCAAAAAAACCGATTACCTACGCACTAAAACCACAACGGCGATTACCCGCACAATGCTAGGTGAAGCTAAATATGCTCGCGAACTCGCGCATGAAGCGTTAGGTAACGCGATGGGGCAAGAATGGGATGGGCGCTACCGTTTAGACGAAGCAACAGATGCATCACCGTTAAGCGAAGGCTTAAAACAATTAGTAGACTCCGCACAAACGTTTTAACCCTGATATTCAACAGTTAAAGCTCGCCGTGCAGATTAGCGATGATCAAATCACGGAAGCACGTAGCGGTTATTACCCGATGATAGGTTTTCAAGCTGAGGCACATACCATTACCAGTGATTTCAATTCCGGGTTGACCAATACCGCCAATCGCGACGGTTGGACGATTGGTATTGGAATGCAATGGAATTTATTTGATGGTTTTCAAACCAGTGGCAAAGTCAACCATGCTAAGGCGCAACAGCGCAAACTGCAAAGTCAGCAAATTTTGCTAGAGCAGGGCATTGCCTTGCAAGTTAAACAACAATTTTTGAGTATAAAAAGTACCAGTGCGCAAACCAAAGACAGTCAAGAAGCCGTCGGTTATGCCAGTGAAAACCGGCAATTGCATGTACGTGCTTATCAAGACGAATTAGTGGAAACCAAAGATGTTATCGAGGCGCAAATTGTCGAAACCTTCGCTCAGGGCACTTATTATCGTTCGCGCTATGCGTTGGCAATGGGCTTGTTATCGTTGGAATACCTTATTGGGCAAAATGTCGAAGCGAAAACCTCAATGCCATAAAAATAGCAGCTACTTAACGCAGTTACACTTCAAGCAGTCAAGTTTTCGGTTTTTTGGTAGGGCGCTCTGCGCGCACCTTTATTACTTGACCGTTCAGAGTACATTATGAAGGCAAACAATTTTTGCTACGCAAATAGTGGGCTATATGTTGGCGGTCGTCTTTATAACATTAGTCGATGTTGCCCGTGCGGACGATTTATTTAACGAACGAAGCTTGCGAATAGGTTTTCATTTACCGTCTTTTCATGAGTACTCACGCGAGGACCTTGAAGTTTCAGTAAAACTTTTGACTGAAGAAATGGGCCGGTCGATAAATATTAGTACCAGTATATCAATCTATGACGATATTAAATCGATGCGCCAGGATTTTGAAAAAGGCACGATTAACCTCATTTTTGCATCGCCATTACTTATCATCACCGACTTTGATAGCCATTTAATCGCTGACGGCTTTAAACTTATCTTGTCTGGGGGAAATCCTGATAAGTTAGTAATCTTGACTCGAAAGCATGAAGGCATGGATTCATTTAGCTCTTTGCGCGGCAAAAAGTTAGGCTTAATAGAAAATGATCCGGCAGCTGATCTTTATGTCAACTATTTATCAAGGTCTAATTTTCGTAAAGATTACCCGCAAGCTTTTAAAGAAATGCCCCGCGAAAAAAAATCTCATCAAATCATTCTTAAATTATTTTTTAATCAAGTTGATGTGGTTAGTGTTTACGAAAATTTCTATAAAATCGCTGGGGAATTAAACCCGCAGATTTTCGAAAAAATCCAAATCATTGACCATATTGACGGTATCCTGCAAAGCGCTTGTTTTTTTCATAAAAATGTTGATGCAGTTTTTCGCGAGCAAGTTATTGCAGAAGTACTTAAATTAGAAACATACCCAAGGGGTCGGCAATATTTGGAGATTTTCAAAACTGACCATGCGATACGGGCAACACCGGCTGAATTGAACGGGACTAGGCAACTTTTTAATAATTATCAGCGCCTTAAAAAATCCAAATGAGCATTAGCCGTTTCTGTCAAGTCATTTGCAGTTGCTTATGGGTAACGATTGTATCTAGTCTAAGTCAGGTGTGGGCAGACGATTTGTTTGCCGTAGAGACTTTACGGGCAGGATTTTTTGCACGAGCGTTCCCGGATTATTCCAAAGAAGATTTGGAGGTATCGGTGAAATTGCTTTCGGAAGAACTAGGCGATACTGTGGGCATAAAAACGACAGTGACTGTTTTTGAAGACGTTGCTGCGTTACGTCAGGCTTTCGAAAAAGGCGAAATCAACTTTGCGGTAGCCTCGTCGTTTAATTTTGCCAATGAATTTGATAATAATGTCTTGGCAGATGGCTTTAGACTGACTGTTAATGGCATTAATCCTGACAGTATACTCGTATTAAGCCGAAAAAACGAAGGCCTTGACACTATTAAATCCCTGCTAGGCAAGCGGCTTGCTTTAGTTGAAACGTATCCAGTTGCTGAGCTTTATATAGATTTTTTGGCACGCTCTAATTTCCATAAAGACTTTAGAAGCGTTTTCAATGTCATTCTATGGGAGAAAAAGGCCAACCAAGCTATTCTCAAATTATTCTTTGGTCAAACTGACGTGGCTTGTGTATACCAAAATGCATATAAATTGGCTATAGAATTAAATCCGCAGTTGCTTACCAAGCTGCAAATCATTTCGCAATTAGATGGTATTCCGTTTGGTGGAGGGTATTTTCATAAAAAAAGTCCCTTCTGAATTCCGTGAGCGGGTTATTTCAGAAGCGTTAAAGTTAAACAATAATCCTCGTGGTCAACAATTACTAGAATTGTTTAAATCCGATAAAGTTCTGCGTTCGACTTTAGACGATCTAGTTTCAACTAAGCGGCTTTATAGTGAGTATAAAAAGTTGGGCAAGAAAAAATAAAGAGTCGCCATTCGCCGATAGTAGCTAAACAGCTCTTAACTATCAGAAAAATTGGCATGATATAAATGTTATGTTATAAAGTAACACTGTCGCAAGCTTTAGCAGTCAGATTTATCCTGTAGTGTAAGACAGTCGAAATTTATAGTCTGAATTCTATGCGCACCAGCCAAAGCGGTCAGTTCATAAGGTGTTATCGGAAGAAAGCTGACATCAGTTGTAACATAACTATGTGACGATATAACATTTATATTATTAAGTTTAGGAACAAAGATGTACAAAAAACTCATTTTACTAGCAGCATCGAGCAGTCTTGCTTTGCCTGTACAAGCAGAAAATCAGGCCATTACTGAGCTGGAACCGGTGATTGTCACGTCGCCTTTGCAATTAAAATTATCTGAAAGCGCAATGCCAGTGACGGTACTCAGTGATGATGAGTTACGGATAAAAAGCGGCCATAGCATCGGTGAGACGTTAAAAAATGAATTAGGTATTAGCAGCCAATCGTTCGGTCCAGGCGTCGGTACGCCGGTTATTCGCGGGCAGGCTGGGCCAAGAGTGAGAGTTTTACAGAATGGTATTGGTGCTAATGACATGTCGGCGATTAGCCCTGACCATGCGACCAGCGTTGAGCCGATATTAGCCGAAAGAATCGAGGTGCTACGAGGACCTGCTACTTTGTTGTATGGAAGCGGTGCTATTGGCGGCGTGGTCAATGTTATTGACAATCGTATCCCAGACCAAATGTTTGACAAAATAGTCGGGGCAGCCTTGGAACAGCGCTTTGATTCTACTAGCGATGAAACCAGTACCGCCATGAAAGTGGAAGGTGGTCAAGGCAATATTGCTTATCATTTGGATGGATTTTATCGGCATCGCAATAATTTAGACATCGGCGGTCGTGGCATTGATGTTACTAACGTTGCTATCACTGACCCGTCCCTTGATGTGGTAGATAATCCTTATGGTTTTCTAAATAACACCGGTGCTGAAGCTATCAGCGGCTCGGCTGGTTTGTCGTGGATAGATGATTTTGGTTTTGCTGGTGCCTCGATAAACAACATCAACAATAATTATGGCATTGCCCCCGACGGCACTGGCGAAGAAATTGTGCAAATCCATATGCGGCAAAATAAATACGATTTCAAGAGTCAATGGGATAATCCATTCTCATTTGCTAAAGCATTACGCACTCGGTTAGGTTATACCGATTATCAACATACCGAAATCGCCAATGGCGAATTAGGTGCATTGTTCACCAATAAAACCTACGAAGGCCGCATTGAGTTAGAACATCAAAATATTGGACCTTTGCGGGGTGTAGTCGGCTTTCAAGCGCAATCCAGTGATTTTCATGGCCTACATTACCATACCCATAACCATGATGAGCACGAAGAAGAACACGAAGAACATGAGGGAGAAGAGCACGACGAGCATGAAGAGGAACATGAAGGACCGCTGGTAGAAAACATAGTGCCACGTTCGGACGTGCAGAGTTACGGTGTATTTGCTGTGGAATCTTTTGATGCAGGCCCTGTGACTTACCAATTCGGTACCCGTGTTGAACAAACTGACATTCACCCCGATGGTATGCAAAGCTTTAGTTATACGCCGGTTAGTGCCTCGGTTTCTGCCTTATGGAAACTTAACAACAGCAACACTTTGAATTTCGCCGTGACCCGTTCGTCGCGCGCGCCACAAGTGCAAGAATTACTATCTGATGGCTTTCATCATGCTACGCGTAGTTGGGAACGCGGGGATACCTCGTTAAAAGAAGAAGTGTCCTACAACCTCGATTTCGGTTACCGGTTCAGAACAGACTGGATGCGTGCTGAGTTGGATTTGTTCCACAATTGGGCCAGCGATTATATCTATCAGCGTCGTACCGGTGAATTTGTTGATGAAGAAGGTGACAGCGAACATTGTGATGACAGTTATTGCGTACCGGTGTTGCAAAGTAGTCAGAACGAAGCCACTTTCAAAGGTTACGAAGCTAAGTTGATTTTCCCAGTCATGGAAAATCAATATGGTTTGTTAGAGCTAACCTTATTAAGCGACTACACACGTGGTGAATTCAATTCTGGTGGTAATGTGCCTCGTATGCCACCGTTACGTTACGGTTTGCAACTGGATTACAATCAAGACAAACTTTCCAGTTATCTGCGTTTCGTCCGGGCTGATGACCAGCCGTATGCGGGGGATTTTGAAACCACGACCGCCGGATATTTCCTATTGAATGTCGGGGTTAATTACCAAGTGAAAGCCTATCAAGATTCCAAGCTTATGGTTTTTGCTAAGGGTAACAACTTGTTAGACCAAAACATCCGCAACTCAACTTCGTACTTGCGCAATTTTGCGCCTGAAGCTGGTATTGGCGCGGAAGTGGGCTTTCGTGTCAGCTATTAAACCGCATCCAATCAGAACCCCATAGTTTTGTGTTCCCCGTCTCCCGGTAGGGATTGCCTGACGACCGGTGAATTAATAGACGACAAACTGTTTAAGTTTTTGCTACCAACCTTATGTTAATTAAACCTTATGTTAATTAAACCTTATGTTAATTAAACTGCAAAATGGCTTTGTTTATGATGCCGTTCAGAATCTGCATGGCGAACAGCGAGATTTGTATATTCAAGATGGACGCATGACAAATGCTCCTAGTCCTGATACTAAATTCGATGCTGTTTACGACTTGACAGGCCTAGTCGTTATGGCCGGTGCTGTCGATATTCATAGCCACATCGCGGGCGGTAATGTCAATACAGCCAGGCTACTGCTACCTGAGCAGCACCGCAACCACATGGCTAGGCGTTTAAACCAGCCGTTTTCGACCGCAAAGTGGTCAACGACTGACACGGGCTATCGCTACGCACGAATGGGTTATACCACAGTGGTGGAACCTGCCATGTTGCCAGTTAATGCATTAGATGTGCATTTACAGATGGCCGATATACCGATATTAGACACTGCGGCGTTGGCGATATTGGGAAATGACGATTTATTGTTGCGTTTAATACGAGCCAAAGCCAGTCAACAGCAAATAAATGATTATGTGGCTTGGACTTTACACACCACTCGCGCTTTAGGTCTGAAAGTGATTAATGCAGGGGGAGCCAATGCTTTTAAAAGCAATGTGCGTCAATTTGATTTGGATGACATCGTGCCAGAATACGGTGTTAGTTCGCGTCAGATTCTGCAAATACTGCAAACTGCTGTTTGCCAACTTGGCGTGCCGCATCCAGTGCATGTGCATTGTAATAATTTAGGGGTTCCAGGCAATATTGATACTATCGTTGCCACTATGGAGGCTGCGCAAGGCTTACCTATGCACTTAGCCCATGTACAGTTTTATGCTTACGGGAACGAGGGCAGTAAAGGCTTTTCCTCTGCGGCAGCCAAATTATTAGAAGTCTTCAATCGTCATCCCAACATTACTATGGATGTTGGTCAAGTGCTGTTTGGTCAGACTGTCACCATCTCTGGGGACGTGATTGCTCAGTACAGCCGTCACCGCGATGCCAGTCCTAGCAAATGGGTCATGTGGGATGCTGAATGTGAAGGCTCTGGCGGTGTGGTGCCTTATCATTATCGAGAAAACAGCTTCGTCAATACCTTACAATGGGCGATTGGTCTTGAGCTATTTTTGCTGGCAGAAGCACCGGAACGACTATTTTTCACTACCGATCATCCTAACGGTGCGCCCTTCACTGCCTATCCAGAATTGATTCGTTTACTTATGGATGCTGACTATCGGCAAGCTTATATGGCGGGTTTGAATCAAGAAGCATTAAAACTTACTTTATTACCTAGTCTGAACCGAGAATTTACCTTAAGTGAAATTGCGCTAATGACTCGCTCTGCAGCGGCGCGTTTGTTAGGTTTGCATGATCGCGGTCACTTATCGCCTGGAGCCATTGCTGACGTCGCTATCTATAACCCACATGGATACAGTGCTGTCGAGCAACTGCCAGGCACCTATTTCAATCAAACAAAAACTGATTATCGGGCCATGTTCGCTAACGCGGCCTTTGTATTCAAAAATGGTCATTTAGTGGTAAAAGAGGGTGGCGTGATTGCTAGCCCTGCCGGTAATGCTCAGATAGTTCATCCACATTATGATTCACGGATAGAGCGAGATATACAAAACCACTTTAATCACTTTTATAGTTTGAAACTAAGCAATTTCAAAATTGACGATGTCACTTTTCATCGCGACGATAACCAACGTTTCCGTAACGTCGCAAACCGTTAATCTAAGCTAACAGTATGAGTACTTACGTTTTACACCATGCTACTACTTGTTTCTGTTATAACGAGGTAATCCAGTGAATACTTGTGCTATCGAAGACATTCAAGGACGTGCTGATAGCCGCTGTATTGCTATCGATAAAGTTGGTATCAAAGACATCCTGCATCCGGTACGGGTGAAGGATAAGAGTTGCGGTGAACAACACACTGTCGCACGTTTTGATATGTATGTGAATCTGCCTCATGACTTTAAAGGCACCCACATGTCGCGTTTTGTGGAAATATTGAATAGCTATGATCGAGAGATTAGCGTTGTTTCATTCCCCAGCATGTTAAACGAGATGCTGAGCCGATTACAGGCCGAATCGGGTTATATCGAAATGCGCTTTCCATATTTCGTCGAAAAATCTGCGCCGGTGAGCGGCGTGCGTAGTTTACTAGACTATCAGGTCAGTTTTATTGGCGAAATCGACAAAATAGGCTGTCAAACTAAAGTAAAAATCGTGGTTCCAGTGACTAGTCTGTGTCCCGTGTTCTAAGGAAATTTCCGAACGCGGCGCTCACAATCAGCGTTCGCATGTCACGATTACTATATCGGCCAATGAATTCATCTGGATTGAAGAACTCATTGCGTTAGTAGAATCCCAAGCATCATCACCCGTCTATGGTTTGCTAAAGCGGCCGGACGAGAAATATGTCACCGAATACGCCTACGATAACCCTAAATTTGTCGAAGATATGGTGCGCGATGTGGCTGCCAGGTTAGAGGCTGAAACACGCATTCAAGCGTATACAGTTGAATCGGAAAACTTTGAGTCCATACACAATCATTCTGCTTACGCACTCATCGAACGAGTAAAACCGCTGTAGGTAGATTTAAGCGATTTAGAAAATCTGCCGTTCATACCGAATAATTTTTAGGAGATGCACTATGATGTTAAGTCCAAAACTAAACTACCCCGTACCTGTCACCATTTTAACTGGCTTTCTCGGTGCTGGTAAAACCACCTTATTGAACCGTATCCTGACCGAACATCACGGTAAACGTATTGCAGTCATTGAAAACGAATTTGGTGAAACGGGCATTGATAACGAACTCTTAGTACAAGCCGACGAGCAAATCGTTACTATGAATAATGGTTGCATTTGTTGTACGGTGCGCGGCGACTTGGTACGCATCCTGGGCGAATTGTCTGAGCGTCGCGAAAGTGGTGAGATTCACTTTGAGCGGGTGATTATCGAAACCACTGGCCTAGCTGACCCGGCACCGGTCGCGCAAACTTTTTTTCATTGATCAAGACATCGCAGAAAACTACAAGCTCGATGCTATCGTCACCGTAGTCGATGCTGTACACGCGCCTATGCAATTGCAAGAACATCATGAGGCACAAGAACAAGTTGGCTTTGCCGACCGTATTTTGCTATCCAAAACTGATATTGCAGCATCTGAAATCGTTGCCGATTTGGAAGCTCGTTTAAGGACAATGAATCCTAGAGCACCTATAAAACGCGTACACTTTGGCGAAACCGAATTGCATGACATTCTCGACATTGATGGCTTTAATCTCGATGACATTTTAAAAATTGAACCGGATTTTCTGACAGACATCAGCCATGAACATGAAGACGACATTAGCTCGTTCGTATTTAGTACTGAGCGAGAGTTAGATGCTGCACGAATATTAGCGTTTTTGGACATCATGATTCGCGACTATGGCAATGATTTATTACGCTATAAAGGCATTTTAAATATTGCCGGTTGCGACAAAAAAAGTCATATACCAAGGTGTGCATATGCTGATGACGGAAAACTTCGGTAATCCGTGGCAAGCAGGTGAAAATAAGTCATCCAGCCTTGTCTTCATTGGCCGTAATCTACCTAAGCAAAGTATGCTGGAGGCCTTGGAATCGTGCCAAGTACCGGCTTGAATACGAGTTTCTATTGAACAGAGTATGAATCTAATGAAATATACACCAAGCCTTGATAACGCTTAGCAATGAGGCACGAACCTTGTGTAGATGTTATTTCATAGACATTGCTTAAGAGTTTTGATGATTACAATCAGTATTGCGCTATTCATATATTGAGCACTTCAAGGTATCATGCCCAGGATTGTTTAATCGGATTACTGTAATGTCTCAGTCTAGTGCTATTTCTTGGAAAAACTATTTAACATTGTGTAAACCTAATGTGGTTTTGGAAATGTTGTTTACGGCATTTGTCGGCATGTTGCTGGCATCTCCGGGTATGCCACCTATTGCAACGGTTGTTTATGGTATTATCGGCATTGCTTTAGCTGCATCATCAGCGGCTGCCATTAATCATTTCATTGACCGCAAAGCCGATGCGCAAATGAGCCGAACTGAAAACAGACCTTTGCCTAAAGGACAATTGACGGTGGCTAATGTGTTAGTGTTTGCAGTGATATTAGGTTTGTTGTCGATGCTGATTTTGGTTTTATTAGTTAATCCCTTAACAGCTGTTTTAACCTTTGTGTCGTTATTTGGTTACGCGATTGTTTATACTTTGTATTTAAAACGTGCGACGCCACAAAACATTGTGATTGGTGGTTTTTTTGGTGCCACACCACCTTTATTAGGTTGGTGTGCAATTACCAATACTATTGATGCCTATGCGCTATTGTTAGTGTTAATTATTTTTGTCTGGACACCGCCACATTTTTGGGCGTTGGCGATTGCTAGACGTGAAGAATACGCTAAAGTCAATATTCCTATGTTGCCCGTGACGCACGGTGTCGAATTTACCCGCTTACAAATCTTGCTTTATACCGTCTTATTACTAATTGCTAGCTTATTACCTTATTTAACGGGTATGAGTGGTTTAATTTATTTAGGGTTTGCGTTGCCATTAAGTATTGGGTTTATTGTGTTAGCGTTATTAATGATGAAGACTAAAACCAATAAAACCGCTATGCAGACGTTTGCTTATTCTATTGTTTATATCACAGCATTGTTTGCCGTGTTGTTAGTCGATCATTATTTTTTATTTACGTTATGAAGCAATCTCGCCATCACGAACAAACACCTTACCAAGAGCATCCTTTTGCCGAATATGTACGCATTTTAGGCAAAGGCAAGAAAGGCTCTAGGCCATTAACCCAAGATGAAGCGTACCGCGCGTTTTCAATGATTTTAAACGACGAGGTGTTACCTGTGCAGTTAGGCGCATTTTTAATGCTGATGCGGGTAAAAGAAGAAACTCCAGAAGAGTTAGCGGGTTTTGTTAGTGCGGCTAGGAATAGTTTTCCGGTGGTTAACGACGTAACCGTTGATTTGGATTGGTCTAGCTATGCCGGTAAGCGTAGACAATTACCGTGGTTTATCTTATCGGCGTTACTATTAGCCAGTAACGGTATTAAAGTATTTATGCACGGGGCCAGCGGCCATTCGGCAGGTCGGTTATATACCGAACACATGTTAACGTTTTTAGGCTTAGAACCTGCTCATTCTATAGCTGAAGCCAGTTTGCAATTACAGCAACAGTCATTTAGCTATTTATCGCTAGCGCATTTTTGCCCAAAATTAGATGAGATTATCGAGTTAAGACCCATTTTAGGGTTGCGCTCACCGGTGCATACTTTAGTACGCTTATTAAACCCATTTAATGCTGATTACAGTATTCAAGGCATTTTTCATCCGAGTTACCGGGCTGTACACCAGCATGCGGCAGCCTTGCTTAAACAGCCGCACATGGCGGTTTTAAAAGGCGAGGGCGGTGAAACTGAACGCAATCCTGATATGGATTGTTTAGTGCAAAGCGTACATTTAGGCGAGCTATCAGATGAAACTTGGCCTATGCTGTTTACCCGCAGACATATTAAGCCCGAGCAATTAAATCCTGAGGACTTAGCAAAACTATGGCAAGGCGTGTTAACCGATGACTATGCCGAAGCATCAGTCATTGGTACGGCAGCCATAGCACTTAAATTATTAGCTAAAGCCGATACGCAACAACAAGCGCATGAATTGGCTACCGAAATGTGGCAGTGTCGGGATAAGCAATCTTTATCAAAGTGAAGCTAAAGCGCGTAGCAAACATTGTTATAGAAAGCTGCTTGATAATCACTAAGTTCATGATACAGCAATAACCCGTTTGACACTTATCGGCTAGAATAGCCGTATGCTTCAAATCGGAGACCGTCATGCGCTTTCTCAATCCCAAAACTGACTTTGCTTTCAAGAAAATTTTCGGCTCTGAACAAAGCCGCGATATTTTACTCAGCTTTCTGAATGCAATTTTAGGGCTAACACACCCTTATTGTATTGAAGACGTGCAAATCCTCGATCCTTATTTAGCGCCCAAAATCCAGGGCATGAAAGACACTTATTTGGACGTGCGTGTTAAGGACGAACAAGGACGTTCTTATATCGTCGAAATGCAAGTATTAAAACGTTGCTGGTTTTGAAAAGCGCATTCTCTATAACGCCTGCAAAGCTTATGCAAACCAGATTCAACGTGGCGAAGACTATCACCTGTTAAGCGCCGTCATCGCCGTTACGATCGCGGACTTCACCATGTTTAGCGAGTTGCCTGATGTGGTCAACCGCTTCAAACTACGGGCCGAAGCCAAGCCAAGTATTTACCAAGACGATTTAGAACTCGTGTTTGCCGAACTGCCTAAGTTTACTTTGTCGGAAAATGAACTGGCGACTGTATTAGACAAATGGTTGTATTTTCTAAAAAGCGCTCCCGATCTAAACACGGTGCCACCTATTTTAGCCCAAGAGCCGGCCATCGCCCATGCCTTTGGTATTGCCAACAAAGCTGGGCTAACGCCGGAAGAACTGGAAGACCAAGAACGCCGCGAAATGTTTATTCAAGATCAACGCGGGGCGTTAATGTTGGCTGAACAGCGAGGTCTTAGTGTAGGTAGAGAAGAAGGGCGAATTCAAGGGCGGGAAGAAGGGCGAGTCGCAGGTATTTTGGACGTTGCGCGCCAATTGCTGGACGTGTTGGATGATGCGACTATTGCCGCTAAAACAGGAATGAGTCACTCAGAAGTCGCGCGTTTGCGCATCGAATTGCAACAACAAAATGTCAGACGCTAGTTTGGGCGGATAATTTGGAGTGTAAGGCGCGGTAAATACGTGTCTTTACGCGTTAGCAGCAGGCCTCCCTGCTGCTAATGCTTACGATTTGGTACTGGCTCGTCTTAAGAGGGTATTCTGTTTATTGAATGAGCTTCGCTTGAATTTCTTTAGCAATTTCAGCAGCTTTAGCCGTTGTTATCGCGGCATTATCGTAAAACCAATTAATATGCGCCTGTCCTTGCCAGCCTTGCGTGGGGTTAGTTAACCAATGCTCAGCCATGCGCTTAAGTTGTTGGCTGGCGTCTACAACATCAAATTTTTCAAAACTAGTGATATTGTCATGTAATAACGCCATGTTTTTATTGGCATACGCGTTAGTCAACACCAATACACCTGCTTCGGCTAATTCTAATGCGGTATAACTCGGTTGCGGTGAAGCCATTAGCGCAACACCTAATGCGGCTTTAGACGCTAAACCGGCGTATTGTTGCGGCGATACTTCGCCAATAACGTCTACTTCTATGGCGGTTTTAAAAGTGGTCGCGCTAATATGGTCACCTAGCGCTATAAAGCGCCAATCTGACCAAAATACCGGGTCAGCATCAATAGCTGTGCGAATCATAACGTCAATAAACGGCGTATTAAAGCGCTCAATATGGGGTCTCACTAACAGTAAAACCAGCTTTTCTTTGTTGGCTTGATAGGTAATAGCGCTTTTAATCGCTAGATTCATCGCTGGGTAGACTACATAGCCGTGATTAAAATAGTCGTGTTGGCGAAAATAATCGGAAACCATCTCGGTTTGAAAAACCGGTATGATTTTATCGGGATGTTTATAACTTTGCTCAGCCCAAGTCGATAAGCTAGACCACGGATAATAGCTGTGTTCTACGTCTTGAATAAAATAAACAAACTGCCGTGTTTGCACACCAAATAATGCGTCTTGTTGGCTTAATAAATCCAGCGCATGGGTGGCCGTCCACCAGGCTGTCGCAATAAAAATATCCGTTTTCCGTACAAAAAATGGAAAGCGAAAACGTTGTGCGGCGTCGGCAATGTTATTAACACCGGCTTGGTCTTTATCATGCGGCGTGGTGAGCTGATAACCTTCCGGCGGATTAAATAATTGTTCTGGCGAGACGTCTGTCGTAATGATTCTGGCATCAACGCCATCGCCTAATGCGTGTTTAATCGCGTTGAATAAAGCGAGTGCCGAGTCAATGTCAATATGACCTTGTCCCTGGTTTAGGGTAGGTAGCAATAAGTTGATTCTAGGTTTAGTGATTAAACTAGGTCTGGCTAAAAAGCGGGTGCAGTTGCCAAAATAGCGTCGTAAGCCGCCCAGTTCCTTATTGGTTGGAAAAATGCGGTTAGCCACATGGTTAAGATTAAATCCAGGTGCTTGTAGCATTAACACGCTGTCTGCCGCTGCCGCACCACTGACGCGTTTACCCATTATCCAAGCAAAACCAGCGATTTCAACAAAATAAAACAAGCTGCGTTCAAGCGCATGGGCTAAGGTATTGTCCGTTTGGCCTTGCTCCGCTTCAAAATGAAACGGTCTTAGCTTTAAATCCAGTAATGGTTTTAACGCTTTGGTTTTAAACCAAAACATAGAGCCGGATGGAAAATCTAAGTGATGGTCTTTGCTGATATCTTCACCAGCTAATTCCAGCAGTTGTTTCACGGTAGAAAAATTACCTGTCCACTGTACAGCGGGTCTTATCGCCTCGTAATGGTCTGGCGCATACGCACCAATCCGTTCATCGGCTAACACGGTTAAGATGTTCTGCACTAGTTCGGTACTGCCTAAGTTGCCGTAAATACCGTGTTTACGCCAACCGTCTGCAAATGAGCTTCTAAAATGGCTAGAGCGTTTAGAATGAATATGTACGCCATAATCGACTTCGTTAATCCTATCTCTATAGCCACAAATCATCGGCGCAATATCACGACCACGATTAGGTAATACGCGAATTTCAAAAGGATGCTTAGAGAATTGCTCACAATAAACGCTAATTTCTTTAGCTTTTATCAAAGTGTCAGTACTGATAAAGACTCGGCAATTGCCTGGAATATGATTGCAGGCCGTTAGCATTTCCTCACATAAATCAGGATAAAAAATATGTGCAAACACGCCAATACGCGGGTTTTGTTGAATAGCGGCGTTTGGTACAACTAATAGCCTATCGTCAGGCATATTAAAAACGATTCGAGTACTTGCGAGTTTTTTAGGCGTTTAGCTCTTTAGTGTCTTCATTAGGACGACAGCTAAAGCCGTTAAGCCAGCCATGCACTAAATAATGTTGCAATGGCACACAACCTTTTGCTTTTGGGTTGTGTTCAACGTAATAACGCGCATTAAATAACGGATGCACCGGTTGAGCGGTTTTCCAACCGCGTTCTAAATAATCAATCAGCGCGTCCTGTTCACATGGCTCGCTATCGTTACGGTGTTTGTAATAATACTTTTTTGAGAAAAATGGGTTAGGGTCAATAAGCGCCGTCTTATCTAAGGTTAAATAAGCGATAAGTGCTTGGCAGGTTAATGGCTTATCGAATTGTTCTTGCACAAATTCATTATCAAATAACGGATGCGGGCTTACTGAATCTTTAAAGCTAAGAAAATCTTGTAGCGGAGAAAATTTGGCGTGTTCTACGTTAAAACCGCTATGCATTGCGTAATAAATCGGGTCAAACAAGCTATGCGGTTGTAAATTTTCCCGCCACCCGACGTGTATGTAATGCGATAGTGGATCCGGTTGCAAACGATGACTTTCACCATAGTGCTTGCTGTAAAAGTCAATATCGAATAATGGGTTAGGATTAAAGCCTTGACGCCAGCCTTCGGTTAAAAAGTGATAAAACGGGTCTATAGTTCCGGCATAGGCTGACAAATATTGTTGTTCATACCAGCGCGTCCAAAATAACGGGTGAGGTTGATAACCGAGTTGCCAGCCATAGTCTAAATAATGCAAAAGTGGATGTTGACCGAATTCGGTACTTGCTAAATAGGTTTGGTGGTACCAGCGTGCGTCGAATAAGGGGTGAGGGGACTTTAATGCTGCACTACCTTGGCTAACAAAATGCTCTAGTGGTTCAAGCGTCTGTTGTGTTAATTCTGGGGTATTAACTTTATACCAAGCGACATCAAAATACGGTGATGGCGAGCGGTTAATTTGCCAACCTAACGTTTGGTAATGCTTAAGCAACTCGCCAGCATTAGCACTGAGCCATAAGCTATTCCCTTGATTTTTAGCATAAAACTGGGCATCGAATAGACGCTCGATATACTGCGCACTGATGTTAAGTTTAGAAGCACACAGATAATCGGGTATCTCAACCATTTCAGGTGTTAATTCGTAGTGATGACCGGCTACATCAATCGCAACGGTTTGTTTAACAGTAGAGCAGGGTAGTTCAGCAATGCCAAAGGCGCGCCAATACGGTTTATGGGCTTGATGAATTAATTGTACAGCACCCGATGAATAAGGTGCCCAAAGAGTTAATTGCTTAGGATTACTAACGCCAAAAAACAAATGGCTGATAAATAAAAAACTATCGGTCGCGCTCGCTTGGATTTCGCCTAGCGTAATATGAATACCCACCCAAGCGGTTGAGCTAGGCGGTTTAATAGACCAGTGCATAAAATGGTAGTTTTCAAGCCCCGCTCCGCCTAAATGTTTAGTCGAGCTAGTAATGCGCAAGGTTTTTTCAGCGAGTTTATTGTGCTCAGCATCTAAAAACTCTAACACAACACAACCTTCGGCTCTATGGGTACCGAAGAAGCCGGAAAATTGATAAGTAAAATCAGGGCTTGCAATGACGGGAATTGGTTGTTTAAGCGACAATATCGGCTTTTCTACGTCTAACGTGGCGTATAAATAAGCAGTATGTCCATTTGCTAGTCGCCATTTTTCGGAAAAATCCACGCCTATTGCAGCAGGTTTTGACGCGTTAATCTGCCAGTCCACAATCTCGTTGGCTTGATAAGCGCTAAAATCAGCGTTAGGTAATAAGTTTCTACCTTGTAGTAATACCTGAAAAAATGCTTGTCGTTCAGGCTGCCATTGTATTGATAGGTATGCTGGTTGCCGGTCATGGTGTTGCTGGGTATTAACGACGTTAGCTGCCGATAACACGTATAAATAATTTTGACTGATGCCGACAATATGTTCCGGTTCTGAAGTGTTAGCAACAAAGGTATTGGTCATTAGAAGAGGCTGTGTGTAAAAATGTTTAACTAAACGTTATGTCGAGAACGCTTTTAACGCGTCGCTGATTTGTTGTTTAGCTTCATGCAAAATATTGAGTGACATTTCTGGCGATAACGAATAATTTTTTAGCTTACTCGCTGCAGGAATAGAGGTAATCACGGGTAAATGAGTTAAATCGGTGCGTCCCATTTCGCTGTGTAAACGGGATAATACAACAATATCAGTTAAGCTTAATTCCGGGCTATTGTTTTGATACCAATCATCTGAATAAATTGGGATTTTAATAAATTCATCAGAAAACCCCCACTCCAATAAAATTTTGTAGCCGATAGGACCTTTGACACAGTTAATCGCGCTATTAAGATCCGCTTCGGTATAAAGGTCTTTGGGCAAGCGGTCGACGAAATACATAAACGGCACAACGCCTAAATCGCACACTAATCCGGCTAATAGCGCTTCTTCGGGTTTAGCTTGCTTGGTCACACTGGCTAAAACAAAGCTAATCGTCGAAATATAAATACTTTGTTTCCATATCTTATCTAAAATTTTTCTAACCAACACCGAGTTACTTTTAAAAATGTTATGAATACTCAAGCTAATCACTAAGTTACGTGTCGCACTTAAGCCAATACGACTAATCGCTTCTAAACATGACTTAGCGGGGCTTGCGCAAACATATAACGGGCAATTCGCCAATTCGATTAATTTTGCTGACATAACAGGGTCAAGCTGAATAATCTTGGCAGCCTCAGCAACGCCGATGTCTTGTTGTATCGCGTTGCGCAGTTTAATTGCTACATCGGGTAGGCTAGGAAGTTCTAATTTTTCCTCAGCGTAATGCTCAGAAAAGACTTGCAAAATTTGATTATTAGCCAGCGAATCAGGAATCACTAGTTCAGAATAATGATTACCTGTCGCGCTACGGCTAGACATGATTTTTTGCGATACCCTAAGAATGCTGACATCGGATTCTGCAATCGCTGTCGTGGTATGCACTGCGCCGCTCGATAACGGGAATCTCGATTTAGCGGTGCCTTCAACCACATTATAGGTTTTGCCACTTTCGTCGGCTAAGGTAATTTGCCCTTTTATTAGGTATAAGGCTGAGTCCGTTTTTTCCCCCACACTGAACAGCTTAGTACCTTTAGCATAGACTTCGGATTTTAAGTCGGTGGCAAACGCTTGTAATTTTTCTTCACTAAAATTCCTAATTGGAATAAGTTCTTTAAGCTTAGCAATTGAAATTTCTTCAGAAGCGATTTGAGCGATAGGTTGTTCGGTTTTTTTGTTGTTTTTAAAAAACGATGGCAGCAATGACATAAGAAAGCCGAAACTTAGGTTGAGGAGTGGGTTAAAGTAAGCACATGATGGCAGGCAATCATACTGTCTTCAAGCGTATGAGTTGATTATAGTGTGGTTTACCACGATTTGACGATTTTTATCGGTAATCCATTCACTCCATGAGCCTGCATAGAGTTGGCTATTTCTAAGCCCTGCATATTCCATTGCTAATACGTTATGACACGCTGTCACGCCAGAACCACAATAATGTACGGTTTGCTCTGGATTAACTGCTCCGAGTAAATAACTGAATTCAGCTTTTAACTGATTAGCCGGTAAAAATAAGCCATTTCTATCTAAATTACATGAGGTAGGGCGATTGTGAGCATAAGGAATATGGCCTGCAACCGGGTCAATAGGCTCACTATGCCCTGCATATCGTTCGGCCGCACGCGCGTCGATTAAGCAAGTTTTTTTCTGTGCGATGCGGTTTTGTAACTCGGTTGCTGAAATCAATGGTTGAGGGTTTAAATAAGGTCTAAAAATGCAAGCTGTTTTAGGTGTGGGTAGCTGCGTCGTGAGTGTTAAACCTTGTTGTAGCCAAGCGCGTAGGCCTCCGTTTAATACAGCAACGCGTTCATGACCTAAATAGCGTAACAGCCACCATAATCGCGCAGCAAACAAGCCGCTTGCGTCATCATAAGCGACGACTTGAGTGTTTACGTTAACGCCTAGTGCGCCTAATTTTTGGCTTAATACACGATAGTCGGGCAAGGGATGGCGTCCCGTACCGGCTTTTACGGGTGACGATAAATCCTGTTCTAAATGCATATACACGGCATAAGGGATATGACCATGCCGATACGCATAAGCACCGACTTCAGTTTGTTGTAACTGAAACCGGCAATCCACAATCAGCCAATCAGGATTGTTTAGCTGGGCGTGTAAGTCTGTGGCTGAAATTAACGTGTTATAGTTCATTGTCTGTTATACCTTTAAGATGATTTTACCGATATGTCGGCTGCTTTCCATATAATCGTGAGCCTGTGCCGCTTCTTCTAAGATAAAAACCTTATCTATGATAGGTTTGATGTGACCGCTATTGAATAAAGGCCAAACCTGTTGCGCTAATTGTTTAGCAATAGCTACTTTAAATGCATCATCACGCGCTCTCAGGGTTGACCCGGTTAAGGTTAGTCGCTTTAACATAATAGGCAATAAATTTATTTCGGCTTTAACAGCTTGCTGCAACGCAATTTTGTATTAGCGTCCCCTCTATTGCCAAACATGTTAAATTGCGTGCGCAATAATCCCCACCAACCATATCGAGAATAACGTTAACGCCGTTATTATCAGTAAGCTTGAGTATTTCAGCAACAAAATCCTGGCTACGGTAATTAATCGCCGCATCAGCGCCTAATGCTAAGCAAGCCTGTTGTTTTAGCTCATTGCCTACGGTAACAAAAACCTGAGCGCCAAAGGCTTTAGCTAACTGAATGGCAGTTATACCAATACCACTACTACCACCATGTACTAATAAGGTTTGCTTAGCGTCAAGCTTAGCTCGATTAAAGACATTACTCCAAACGGTAAAATAAGTTTCAGGAATCGATGCTGCTTCAACAAATGACCAATGCTCAGGAATAGGCAGACATAGCCTGGGGTTTGCAAGGCAATACTCTGCATAACCACCACCAGTCACTAAAGCACAAACCACATCGCCAGGTTTGAATTCAGTGACATTGACACCGACTGTTTCAATAACGCCGGCTATTTCTAACCCTGGTATATCAGACGCGCCAGGCGGTGGTGGATAAAGCCCTTTACGTTGCATAACATCAGGTCGATTAACACCCGCCGCATGAACTTTGATTAATACTTGCTCAGCGTTAGGTGTAGGCGGCTCGCGTTCACCACAATGTAACTGATGATTGATAATTTCTATTGCTCGCATCAATGTTAGTTGCTTTTATCGGTAAGAAACGAAGAAAATACGGTTGTTAAAATTTTAGCTGTGCCGTATAGAAATTGATAGCATTAAGACGCTAAAGCACGTTTCTAATAATCCTTGACCAATAAAAAGGATGATAAGGCTTATGAATTTTGATGAGTGAGAGCTATGAGAATATACGTCGCAGGACATCAGGGTATGGTTGGGTCAGCACTGGTTAGGCAACTACAAACACAGCATTACGCTGACGAAATCGTCATCCGCACACGAGCCGAATTAGATTTAACGCAGCAAGCAGACGTTAACGCATTCTTTTTGCAAGAACGCATCGACCAAGTTTATCTTGCAGCCGCAAAAGTCGGTGGAATATGGGCTAATAGCACATACCCCGCTGATTTTATTTATCAAAATTTAATCATAGAGTGCAATGTCATTCAGGCTGCGCACCAAGCCAATATAGAGAAATTACTGTTTTTAGGTTCAAGCTGTATTTACCCTCGCCATGCGCCGCAGCCCATTTGCGAAAACGCGCTACTAACGAGCTCGCTAGAACCGACTAACGAATCTTATGCTATCGCCAAAATTGCCGGTATTAAATTATGTGAAGGCTATAACCGTCAGCATGGTCGTGACTACCGTTCGGTAATGCCTACTAATTTGTACGGGCCGCATGACAATTTTCATCCTGATAACAGCCATGTTATTCCCGCTTTAATGCGGCGTTTCTATGACGCTGTACAATCAAACGCTAAAGAGGTGCTTATTTGGGGTAGTGGCACACCTAAGCGAGAATTTTTGCATGTCGATGATATGGCGGCGGCTTGTGTGCATGTCATGAATATCGATAAACAAACCTATAGCGCAATTACTCAGCCTATGCTATCGCATATTAATGTGGGGGCAGGGATTGACTGCAGTATTGCTGAATTGGCAGAAATACTTGCTAATGTCACCGGTTTTACTGGGCAATTAACCTTTGATACCAGTAAACCCGATGGTACACCACGTAAGTTGCTAGACATCTCGCGTTTAACCGCCTTGGGTTGGCAAGCACATATAGGCTTAGCGGAAGGGCTTAAAGAAACCTATGCGTGGTTTTTAGAAAATCAGCTGGATTATAAGCAAGCTTAATGTAACCCAATACAGGCTTAGTCGCATTTTTCAGTGCTAGGCCAATCTAAATGATATTTATCTGTTAAATACTGTTTTAACCAGGTTTCTACATCGAGATGAACGCGTTGTTGTTCATCAAGTTTGGTTAAGCGTTGTTTTAATAGATGGGGTGGTAATAACAATAATTCAACGTCTGACATCGCGACATATTTTTCAGGGTAGATATTATTGGAGTTAATAATCTTTTCTAAATGGTGTCTTTTTAAGCCTAAGCTGTGACTAATCTCAGTTCGGATTTCTAGTAGCGCAGGCAATAAGTCGCTACCCACGCAAGCTTCATCAAATAAACAACTGAATCGGTGTAATAAAAAGTTTAATTGCAAACCGATAAATATCTGATTCTCTAACAAATAGTCTAGCTGCAATCGCTTGCACAGCCGCGCGGTCGCTTTCGACTAAGCGCAATGAAATAATTTGTTTGAGTTCATTCATATCACTTCCTTGACGGTCGTTTAAGCCTTTTGTTTTAACCGGTAAGCATAAGCAAGAAATATTACAGAATTACGACAAGTCACATTTGTCATCGGTTTGTATGACATGACATTAAACCTTAACCAAACTGTCATGATTTGGTCATACAAACCCGCAAGAATAACAAGAGCAAAGGTTTTACCAATGTGTTATTCAACTTAAGAGGCAAACATGAAAAAATTATTATTAGGCGCTGCTGTGACAGCGGCGATGATTGGCGGTAATGCTCAAGCAGCCATTACCGTTGATAGCAATGGTATTCCCGTTATTAACACGGCGACAACCTATGAAGTTTATTTATCAGGCGCGTCAGCTATGGCGGGCTTTGTTGAGCAATTATTGTTGAATTCAAGCATTCCAGCCGCGAATAGAATCTGTGATTCGGCAAAATTAATCTATAAATTCCAAGATACTGCGACTGCAGGCAGAGATTACAAAGCGTATTTATGTGAATTAAACACCAAAAACTCGGCATTAAGCGGCTTAGCAGCGAGCAAACCGAATTTATTATTATATAAGCGCGATAACGGTGGTTCAGCGCAAGGTGTAGCGCCGGTGATTGCAGAAGCGGCGATTGATTTCTTAAAAGTCGATACTGCAGCGAACTGTACTAAAGTTTCTGATGGTACCGCAGGTTCTGTATTTACCAGAATTAACTGCACATTTACTGCGGGTAACCCTGCGTTTTCTAATTCAAAAAATTCCTGACTTCGGTGTATCTGACGTAGACCCTTTGCAATTCCGTGGTGATAACACGCCAGCGGGTTTTGCTGAAGTGACCGAAGCCGATTTAGATAAATTAAACGTTACGCCAGCTGCCACGCAAATTTTTGGTATGGCAGTGACTCAAAAAACTGCGTAATGCGTTGCAACAAGCACAGCTTGGCAACGCTTGCGTTGGTAAAGAATCATTAGCTTGTATGCCATCGTTAAGCTCAGCGCAAATCGCAAGTATTTTTCACCGGTAAAATTACGTCATGGAGACAATTTAAATTACCTGCCGGTGGTAACTTATTTGATAACACTTCTGCTGCTAATAAGCCAGGTAGCGACCGCTTACATATTTGCCGTAGAACCAGTGGTTCTGGTACTGGCGCGCAATTAACCGTTAAGTTCTTAGGTTATCCGTGCAACAGCGTTGCTTCAGCACCGGTTACTGATACGGGTGCAACACCAGAATCTATCGACACTGCTCAAGTTCATGCGATGTCATCTTCAGGTACTGTGTCTGAATGTTTGACTGAGTTGGATAAAGGTGTTGATACCATCGGTACTTCATTCAGCAATACTTATGGTGTGCGTTGGGCGTTAGGCGCACAAGGCGCTGAATTAAACAACACCAATACTAGCGATTGGCGTTTCGTAAAAATCGACGGTATCGAGCCTACGTTAGACAAAGTTGCGCGTGGTAAATATAAAGATTGGGTTGAGTTAACGTTCCAAACGAACAAAAGCCACGTCTTTGATACTAACGAAAAAGCGTTGATTAACGAAATTATCAAAGCAGCCGGTAACCCAGTCGTGTTGTCTGCCACTAACAAAGCAGCAAAACATACTTGGGGACAATCAGGCTTTATGGCAGCACCTCTTTTCTATAATCCAGCTAGCAACGGCGCAGTTAGCTTAACTAAACCAGTTAACCCATTCAGCCATGCGACCATTGAAAGCGGTTCTACCGAAGCGCAAGACGTCAACAACTGCCGTATGCCAGCTGTTTACGACTTAGGCACTTCAAGAGGTATTCAAGTTAAGTAAGTCGAGTTACTACTCGTTACTTGTTGTGCAACAAGCCAGTCGAGCAATCGACTGGCTTGTTTTGTTTTTGCCGTTTTAAACACATTGTCATAAAACTTTCACACGGCCCCCCTACAATTCCTTGTCTTTGAGCTGACGTCTCGACCAGCTAAACTTTAATGCGATAACAGACCCGACAACTCATGCCGATAAACCCAGATAAGCTAAGAGTTTTTATTCAACTAAGCACTTTTGCTTTTTTCAGCAGCCATTGTTTATACGGCGTTGCTGAGCAAGCTTCTCAACCGAATCAACCAACCAGTACTGCCACCGAGCAACCACCTAGCTTCGATTTATGGGAACTGCGCGTTAAGGGTAATACCTTATTAGAGCGTAAAGAGTTAGAAAAGATGGTTTATCCTTTTTTAGGCCCCAAAAGGACGATTGAAACCGTTGAGAAAGCGCGCAATGCTTTAGAAGGTTTATATCGCGCTAAAGGCTATCAAACCGTAGCAGTCGATATTCCTGAGCAAAAACGTTGATAACGGCGTGGTGTATTTGCAAGTGGTAGAAGGCAAAGTGTCGCGCTTACGCGTCAAAGATGCTAAGTATTTTGCCTTAGGCGCGATTAAAGCCGGTGTGCCTGAATTAGCCGAAGGGCATGTGCCTAACATGCCTAAAATGCAAGAGCAATTAGCGGCGTTATCGAATCAAAGCAAAGATAGAAAAATTACGCCAGTATTACGTGCAGGCGATACGCCAGGTACGTTAGAAGTGGATTTAAAAGTTAAGGATGAACTGCCATTACACGGACGCATAGAATTAAACGGCAGAAACACGTCATCGACCAGCTTATTACGCTTAGTGTCTTCTGTGCGTTACGATAACCTATGGCAAAAATTTCATAGTGCCTCGCTCATGTATCAAGTGTCTCCTGAAAACGCTGAAGAAGTCGATGTTTGGGCGGGCACGTATATGCTGCCGCTGCCTAATAGTGATGCTAAGTTAGCGTTTTATGGCGTCGGTTCCTCGTCTAATGCCCAAATTGCCAGTGCTGGAGCTTTGTCGGTGGTCGGTATTGGTGAAATATACGGTGCGCGGCTAGTCAAGCCATTACCTGCCTTTGACAGTTATTACCATAGTTTGACTTTAGGCGTCGATTACAAAGACTTTCGAGAAGATTTATTTCTAGTGGGTTCGGACGCAATTGTTACGCCGATTAGTTATTTACCGTTTATGGTGCAATACGGCGGGTCTTATAAAACCAAACAATCCTTCACATCATTTAATATAGGTGCCAGCTTTTCGGTGCGTGGTTTAGGTAATAACCAAGCTGAGTTTGAAAATAAGCGCTTATTAGCTCAGTCAAATTATACGATTTTGACTAGCGGAATTAGTTTTACTCATGCTTTACCCTGGGGTATGGAAGTTAATACGCGCTGGAATAGCCAACTCTCGGATTCTCCACTTATTAGTAACGAACAATTTTCTTTAGGCGGTATGCAAAACGTGCGCGGTTATTTTGAAACCGAAGCGCTAGCCGATGATGCGTTGTTTGGTTCACTAGAATTGCGCTCACCGCATTTATATCCAGGCCGTATGGATACCATTGATAAATTGCAAGCGGTGGTGTTTATCGATGGTGCTCAGGGCTGGAATCAACATGTTTTAGCGGGTAGTCCTAAACGTTACGGCTTGTTAAGCACGGGGTTGGGTATGCGTTTCCAAATGTGGAAATATTTATCCGGCGTATTGGATATAGGCTTTCCGCTGTTGTCGTTGGAAAACTCGCAAGCAGGCGATGCTAAAGTTCATTTTAATGTGGCGACAGAGTTTTTAGAAGGCAGGTTGTTCTACTCGCTTTCTAAAACCGTACAGATGAATGAGTACAAAGTCATTTTGGTAGTGACTACCGGTAAACAGAACACAGGGACGTGCTTGAAGCTTTGCCATCCATGCTGGCATAACGATTTAGCTCTTGCGCTAAAATTAACAGCATCTCGCTAAGTGGCTAGCCGCCTCGCTTTTCTCTCTTATTGATAAACACTGATATAAGGTAACTTATGGTCAAGCAACGTCGTTTCGCTAAACCTACAACTCATCAAGATTTCTTTCGTTTGACGCCGTTGTCGGCCTGTGTGCGCATGGCGATTGCAGGTAGCATGATAGTAGGCGCGCCTGGGGTGTATGCCGAGCTTCCAATTCCTAAGCAAGTGCTGGCGACGATGGGGCAGGCCTCGGTGAGCTCCGATGGAACGAACATGACCGTCAAACAAGACACGGATAAGGTCATATTAAACTGGGAGCAGTTTAATATTGGTAAAGAAAATACTGTGCACTTTGACCAACAGAATAGCTCATCGATTGCATTAAACCGTATTTTTCAACAAGACCCAAGTCAAATACTCGGTAAGCTAACAGCTGATGGTCAAGTGTATTTATATAACAAAAATGGCTTTGTTTTTGGTAAAGATTCTGTTGTTGATGTCAATACCTTAGTTGCGACGACGTTAAAACGTCAGCGATGAAGTGTTTGAACAAGGTATTGTGACCACGTTTGATACCAGTGAGAACGGCGATGCTGCTTTTGTTAACTCTGAAGCCCCTAACATTGCTAGCAAAGATGTCAAAATTCAAGTCGAAGCGGGTGGACAGTTAAAAGTCGCTGACGGTGGCCGGTTAATTTTAGCCGGTCAAACTGTGGAAAATGCCGGTAAGATTACCGGCGGCAAACAAGCGCAATTAATCTTGGTGGCGAGTCAAGATAAAGTCTATTTGCAACCAGCGGAAAATGACGGGCCGTTTGCCGGTTTGCTTGTCGAAGTTGGTAGTGGCGGTAAAGTGACTAACTTAGGCGAAATTGCGACCCGGCAAGGCAATATTACTTTAGCGGGCTTTGCCGTTAATCAATCGGGCCGCGTCACAGCGACTACCTCAGTCGATGTTAACGGCTCTATTCGCTTATTAGCCAGACAAGGTGCGCGCAAAGAAGGCGATGCATTAGCCGCTTTTGACACGAATCGTCCTGACGATGGTGGTGACGGCTCAGGTTATGCCAGCACGGTGACCTTTGGTAAAAATAGCCAGACTAAAATAATTGCCGATGCTGACGGTGGTTCGGCGATTGATGAGCAGGCTCAACCTTTATCTTATTTAGAGGCGGTTGCTAATACGATTCACATGGAGTCTGATTCGGCGATTGTTGCTAATGGCGGTAAAGTCAATTTCACAGCCAGTAGTGATTTAGAGAACACAACTGAAGCGGCTAAAGGTCGAATTGTGCTAGATGCCGGTGCAGTTATTGATGTATCAGGTACTAAGCATATTAGCGCTGATATTAGCCGCAACGTGCAAGAAATGTCGGTACAAAGCTTTGAATTACGCGATTCGCCATACCAAAAGATGGCATATTAAAAGGCCAAAC
>NZ_LAJX01000064.1 GCF_000963695.1 Methylocucumis oryzae | reverse complement strand
CTCGTCAGTATGACTCAGTGAGCATTGCGCTAGTGGTTAACCGCACACCGTGTTGGTTTAAGTCGGAATAGAATTGCTGAACCTGGTTTTCATAACCAGGCACAGCGCTCATGCAGTCCGTCAACAAAACTAGCTTGTTGGCGGCATTCAGGCCGCCATAGTGCAATAAATCTAGCACGGTTTCTTTTACACAATGGCTGCTGGCTTGGCCTGCTATCAGTAACTCATCGCAGTTTAAAAGTTGTGCTAACAAGGCTTGGTTAAGTTCTGTACCAGAATCGCCAGGGTAGGGCAGAACCGCTTTAAGAGCCGAATAGCTTTCTGTCCAAATATTTTCACCTTTATGGACAAAAGCAATGGTTTTAGCTGTGCGCGTTTCCCATTGTCTTAGTGCTTGGCTAATCGCTGGATGTAGATTATGCCCAATCGTGCCAATTTCGCAGTGAATAGGCCAAAGCGTTAACGTGCGTTGCAAGGCTTCAAGCGTTTGTAAATAGGTTATGAGATAGTCCTTAACCGCTTTCGAATGCAAAGGCTGTTTTAGCCGGAAGCGCCCAGCCATCACATCATTAGCGGTAATTTGGCTGAATGGTGCGACTTCCTGTTCATCAGCATCTAACCAATTACAATAATGCGCTAAATCAATACGGTGATGACTGTCTAGCGTTGCCGTGATACTGGAAAAACAAGCGCCTTTAGCGGCGATTAATTGAGCTAAGCGTAAACAGTCTTGATGGGCGCCAGGAATCGGTAGCGCCGGTTTATAGCTGTTATCGGTAGGTAAATCACAAAAGTCGTTTTGAGCGTCGATGATTAATAACTGTGTTGTTTTCATAAAACTACTCTGTTGTTAGTTGCGCTTAGCTTATGTCAATTAGTTACAAATTACAACTAAGTATTTTGTTAAAAAATAACATAATATAAGGTTTAACTATATAATAGTTTAAATATTAAACTTACTATTTTAACCTATGCAGCAATCTATTATCGCTACAGTGGATATTGTCTTACTCACGTTACAGCAGCAACGTTTATCGGTGACGCTTATCAAACGCGATAATCCGCCGTTTCAAACTATGGCTGCGTTACCCGGCGGTTATATTCATGCACAAGAAGATAACAACTGTTTGGATGCGGCTTTGCGCATTTTATCGACTAAGACGGGTATTGTTCCGCCTTATTTAGAGCAATTACAAACGTTTGCTGGTATTGCTAGAGATCCGCGTGGCTGGTCAATGTCGGTGGTATATTTTGCTTTAGTCGCATCAGAAGTGATTACGGCAGCGCAGCACGACGGCTTAGTGGTTTGTGCGGTCGACGACTTATGGCATTTACCTTTTGACCATAATGATATTATTGCTGCTGCAGTTGCTAGAATTCGTAATAAATCGTATTACTCGTCATTGCCTTGTTATTTAGCCGGTCCAATGTTCACCTTGCCGGGTTTGCAAAAAATTTACGAGGCTTGTTTGGGGGAAAGCCTAAATAAAGTCAGCTTTCGTCGTAAAATGGATGAATTAAATGTTTTAGAGCCTGTGTCAGGACAAACAGAAGCGCATGGTGCACACCGACCGGCGCAACTGTATCGATTAAAAGCACAGTTTAAAAATCAACTGCAATTATTGAGCCGAGGGCTATGATTTTATGGTGATTTTCTGTCAGCAGGTCGTTTTTTTGAGTGGGTTAAACGCCTATGCCAGCAAAGCTCTATAGCATATTGATTTTATTTATCTTGCCAAATGTTAAAAAATCACTATAATACTTTAAATCAATCGCGGGGTGGAGCAGCTTGGTAGCTCGTCGGGCTCATAACCCGAAGGTCGTAGGTTCAAATCCTGCCCCCGCTACCAGACTAAAAAAACCCCTTCATGGGGTTTTTTATTTTTAGGTTCTGGTATAGAAACCAGCGTGGTTGTTAATGGAAGAGCCTTTGGCTCTTTTTTTTTGTGCGGAAATTGGCGAGGACATCATGAAATTGGCACCCGAGCACTTGATCGAGTTAATCGAACCAGTGGTCGAAGGATTAGGTTATGAATGTGTGGGCATTGACTATAATCCACATCCTAAGCATGGATTACTGCGCATTTATATCGATCATGTTAATGGCATTATGCTTGATGACTGCACGCGTGTCAGTCATCAGCTCAGCGGTGTTTTAGACGTTGAAGACCCTATTCCAGGCAATTATCAATTAGAAATTTCATCGCCGGGCGAAGATAGACCCTTTTTTAAACTTAGCCAATTCGAGCGTTTTATAGGTAGCACTGTACAAGTAAGTGTATATGCACCTATACAAGGCAGAAAAAAAATAAAAGGCATTATTGAAAAGGTCGATGGAGAAGTGGTGACGTTAAATGATTCAGGTCAGATTTTTGCCGTGCCGTTTAGCGCGATGAGCAAAGCACGCTTAGTTCCCTTATTCCAATTAAACAATTCAGGCATAGAAAAAGGAGCACAAAGTGGCAAATAAAGAGATTTTGCTCGTAGTCGATGTGTTCTCTAATGAAAAAGAGATAGACAAGGAAATCGTTTTTCAAGCGATAGAGTCTGCATTAGAGACGGCGACCATTAAGCGTCATGTCAATCAAATTAAAGTGCGTGTTGCGATTAATCGTAAAACCGGTGATTATTTAACCTATAGACAATGGGATGTTGTTGCGGCTAACCCTCAGTTAGATGGCGACGTTGAATTCCCAACGACACAAGTGTTGTTGGAAGTTGCGCAAATGGATAACCCAAATGTTAAAGTGGGCGATGTTGTTGAGGAAGAAATTGAGTCGGTAGAATTTGGTAGAATCGCTGCACAACATGCGAAACAAGCTATCATACAAAAGGTACGTGAAGCCGAGCGCAAGAAAATTGTCGATGCGTATAAATCTAGGGTTGGTGAGTTAGTGACAGGGGTTGTCAAACGCGTAGAAAAAGGTAATGTTTTATTGGACTTAGGCGGCCATGTTGAAGCATTAATTGCCCGAGACGACATGATTCCTCGCGAAGCGGTACGTGTTGGTGACCGCTTGCGTGGCTATTTAAAAGATGTACGGTTAGAGGCAAGAGGGCCACAATTATTTGTGACTCGTACAGCGCCAGAATTATTAATCGCCTTGTTTAGACTAGAAGTACCAGAAATCGCTGAAGGCACGATTACCATTATGGGTGCCGCTAGAGATCCTGGATCACGCGCTAAACTAGCTGTAAGAAGCCATGACCCTAGATTAGACCCGGTCGGCTCGTGTGTCGGTATGCGTGGTGCGCGTGTACAAGCCGTTACGAATGAATTAGCCGGTGAGCGAGTCGATATTATCTTGTGGAATCCTAGTGAAGCTCAGTTTGTTATCAATGCGATGTCGCCAGCTGAGATTCAATCTATTATCGTCGATGAAGATAAGCACAGTATGGATTTGGCGGTTAGCTCTGAAAATTTATCGCAGGCAATCGGTCGAGGTGGTCAAAATGTACGCTTAGCGTCTCAGCTTACTGGTTGGGAACTCAATGTTGTTGACGCATCGAAAGCGAATCAGAACAGCGAAGCTGAAATTCAAAAAGTTACCCGCATGTTTGTCGAGCAATTAGATGTTGATGAAGATATAGCAATGATTTTAGCTGAAGTCGGTTTTAATTCAGTGGAAGAAATTGCTTATGTACCGGTTAGCGAAATGCTAGAAATAGAAGGCTTTGATGCGGACTTAGTCGATGAGTTAAGAAGTCGAGCAAAAGATGCATTACTCATTAGCGCGATTGCGGCAGAAGAAGTGATAGAAACGGCACATCCGGCTAAAGAGTTGCTTGAAATGGAAGGCATGGACAATGAATTAGCTTACGAATTAGCGAATCAAGGTATTATTACAATGGATGATTTAGCAGAGCAATCCGTTGATGATTTACTTAATTTTTCAGGTATGAATAAAGATCGCGCGGCAAAATTAATTATGAAGGCGCGTGAGCCTTGGTTTGCATAAAGCAATGGCGAAAGGGGTAGGAAATGAGTGATAAAACAGTACGCCAGTTGGCTGAAATAGTAAGAATCCCGTTAGAGCGTTTGTTAGAGCAATTAAAAGAAGCAGGCTTAAAAGCCAGTTCTCCTGACGACGTGATTAGCGAAGATGAAAAAATGCAATTGCTTGGGCATTTGCGCAAACGGCATGGCAAAACCGAGGGTGATGCAGGTAATTCACCACGCCGGGTTACGTTAGAGCGCAGAAAAGTAATGGAAATCAAGCAAGCCAGTCAGCCGGGTAGCGCGTCTAAAACCATTCCTGTTGAAGTTAGAAAAAAGAAAACCTATATTAAGCGCCCTGAGGCAGATGATAATAAAGTTAATCAACTGACAGCAAAGTCTTCGACATTTTGACACTGACTCAGCTATAGTTCACGACGAACTGGACACTTGGAACGATACAACTACTGTTGAGATTGAAGCGGTGGATTCTGTGGTGCAAGACATAACAGAAGATACAGTGAGTTCGGTGCCAGCGGAGCCAAAGGTCGTTGAAGAGGTAACACCGGCATCCGTTACGGTTGAGACTAAAGCTTCTGAACTTGAAGTGGCTGCACCAGTCGTATTGCCAGAACCTGAAGAGCCCGCAGCTAATTACGCTTTAGGTTTAGATGTGGATTTAGAATTAGATCCAGAAGAAAAATTTGCTGCGATTAAGGTGAAAGAAGATAAAAAAGTTCGCCAAGATAAGCCTGTTAAAGCCAAAGAATCCGATGAAGTTAGAAAAAAACAACAAGATAAAAGAGCGTCGGTTAGAAGAATCCATCAAGAAGAATGCAGATAAAGTGAGACAACAAGCGGCGGCTAAGCAAGATCAATTTCGTAAAAAACAGCCTGAAGAAGGTAATTTACGCCCATCTCCGAATAAAGACAGTAAAAAAAGCAAGAAAAAAGGCAAAGTACAACAACGTGGCGTTGTGACTGAAAATAGACATCAGTTCGAAATGCCATCCGCGCCTATCGTCAAAGAAGTCACGATTCCTGAGATGATTATCGTATCCGAGCTAGCGCAAAAAATGAGTGTTAAAGCCGCGTTGGTGATTAAGCATCTGATGAAATTAGGCATCATGGCTACGATTAACCAAAGTATTGACCAAGAAACCGCAGCAATCTTGGTTGAAGAAATGGGGCATAAGCCGGTTATGCAAAGCGATGACGATTTAGAAAAAGAGTTATTAGCAGAAGCAAAGTCAGAAGACAATTATCCATTACTACCAAGAGCGCCTATCGTGACCATCATGGGACACGTCGATCATGGTAAGACCTCATTATTAGACTATATTCGTAAAACACGGGTTGCTGCAGGTGAAGCGGGCGGCATTACTCAACATATTGGCGCTTATCAAGTCAAAACCGATCACGGTTCGGTTACCTTTTTAGACACACCAGGCCATGCTGCTTTTACCGCGATGCGGGCACGTGGCGCGCATGTGACTGACGTTGTTATCGTGGTTGTTGCAGCAGATGATGGCGTGATGCCACAAACTAAAGAGGCCGTTGAACATGCGCGAGCCGCTAATGTGCCTATCATCGTTGCGATGAATAAAATCGACAAAGCGGATGCAAACCCCGACAAAGTCATGCAAGAGTTGTCAGGGATTAATGTGTTAGCTGAAGAATGGGGCGGTGATGTTCAGTTTTTGAAAATTTCCGCTAAAACCGGTCAAGGTATTGACGATTTAATCGAAGCATTAATTGTCCAAACTGAAATTTTAGAATTAACTGCACCACAGCAAGGTCCTGCTTCGGGTATTGTTATTGAATCCCGCTTAGATAAAGGGCGCGGCGCTGTTGCGACTGTTTTGATTCAAAAAGGCACGTTGGAAAGCGGGCAAATGGTGTTGTGTGGTCACGAGTTTGGTCGTGTTCGAGCCATGTTTAACGAAAATGGTAAACCACTAAAAGAAGCGGGACCTAGTGTACCGGTTGAAATTTTAGGCTTATCAGGCACACCGAATGCTGGCGATGAGTTTATTGTTGTACAAAATGAGCGGGTGGCTAAGGAATTAGCTAGACACCGCGAAGACCGTAAAAAATTCAGTCGCCATGCCGCACAACAAGCCTCAAAACTTGATGAAGTCTTCTCTAGGATGACGAGTGGTGAATTAGCCAGTGTTAACTTAGTATTAAAAACCGATGTGCAAGGTAGTTTGGAAGCCTTACGCGGTTCGTTAGTTGCTTTATCAAATGATGAAGTTGAAGTTAAAGTGGTTTTTGGTGGTGTCGGCGGTATTAACGAAGGCGATGTGAACTTAGCGATTGCCTCGAATGCCATTTTAATGGGCTTTAACGTTAGGGCCGATGCAACTGCGCGTAAGTTAATTGAAGAAAAAGGTGTTGACCTGCATTACTACAGCGTTATTTACGACGCGATTGATGAGGTTAAGAAATCAATCAGTGGTATGTTAGCACCCGAAATCAAAGAGCAAATCGTCGGTCTTGCTGAAGTGCGCGATGTGTTCCGCTCACCTAAATTTGGTGCCATTGCGGGTTGTATGGTCGTTGACGGTTATGTTAAACGTAATCTACCGATACGCGTATTACGCGATAACGTGGTTATCTTCGAAGGTCAGCTTGAATCCTTACGTCGTTTCAAAGACGATGCCGTTGAAGTCAAAATGGGTATGGAATGCGGTATTGGCGTGAAAAACTATAACGACGTGCAAACCGGTGACCAAATCGAAGTCTTTGAGCGTACTGAAGTCAGACGGGTTATATAATGGCTAAAGAATACGGGCGTAATGCCCGCGTCTCATCGGAAATGCAAAAGGAACTATCGTTTATCTTACAGCGTGAGATTAGCGATTCCCGATTAGGTTTTATCACGATTAATGATGTAGAAGTGACTAAAGACTTAGCCGTCGCTAAAGTCTTTTTCACCGTGATGAATGCCGATGATGTAACTAAAAAACACAATACTAAAGTGTTAAACGAGTTAGCTCCGATTATTCGTCATGAATTGGCAAAACGTATGCGTTTACGACATATTTCTGAATTACGTTTTTATTATGACGATTCATTTGATAAAGGTATGCGGGTTGCACAATTATTAAGCAGTATCCACAAAGATTCTTCTAGCCATCAGGATTGATATGGCTAAACACAAGAAAGGCCGTGATATTCACGGCATTGTCTTATTAGACAAACGGTTAGGTATTTCTTCCAATAAAGCACTGCAAGAAGTTAAGCGCCTTTATCAAGCAAATAAAGCCGGACATACCGGTAGTCTTGACCCGTTAGCATCAGGCTTATTACCGATTTGTTTGGGGGAAGCAACAAAAGTGTCAGGGATGCTGTTAGAACATGATAAGCGCTACTTAGTGGATATTAAGCTAGGTGTGATGACAAGCACGGGCGATGCTGAAGGCGATATTATTCAAACCAGCGCTGTGCCTGAGTTAACAGAAGCCGATATTGAAACGTGTTTACAACGTTTTTTTAGGAACGACAACGCAAGTTCCGCCTATGTATTCAGCGTTAAAGCTACAAGGTAAGAAGTTATATGAGCTTGCTCGCGAAGGCATTAGTGTCGAGCGTGAAGCGAGAACAATCACTCTCTCCCAGCTTATTCTTAAGGCATATAACGCTCCAAAATTGAGTTTAGATGTGACGTGTTCTAAAGGCACGTATATTCGTTCGCTTGCACAAGATATAGGTTTTGCGTTAGGCACATGTGCGACGGTAACGATGCTGCGACGCATAGGTGTTGGGCATTTTACAATTGAACAAAGTAAGACATTAGACGAATTGGCGACGCTAGACGATTTTGGCTTATTTCAGCAGTTAATTCCGGTCGACCATCCTTTGCAAAAAGCTGCCTAGCGTTCAGCTAAACGAAGAGCAAGCTCGGCAAATTCGTTTTGGTCAAGCCGTTAACTATCAAACCTCTCATTCCGGTATGATAAGACTTTATCATGACGCCACTTTTTTTGGGGTTGGGAGAAAGCATATTGGATGCTAAAATAGCACCGAAAAAATTGTTCAATATGAACAATGTATAAGCTAAGTGGCTTATACCATTACGCCTGGTCTACACCCTATCGTGGACAGGATTTCATCTATCGCATCGATAGCGATAATCATTACTTACAATCTTTAATAGGGATTAGCAATGCCTTTTACAGCAGAACAAAAAAGAGCGGTGGTTGAAGAATACCGTTTATCAGAAACTGACACGGGTTCACCAGAAGTGCAAATTGCACTGTTAACAGCTCATATCACTCATTTAACACCGCATTTTGCTGCGCACAAAAAAGATAACCACTCACGTCGTGGCTTGTTGCGTATGGTTAACCAACGCCGCAAGTTGTTGGAATATCTAAAAAATAAAGACAGCAACCGCTATCGTTCATTAATTGAGCGTCTTGGTTTAAGAAAATAATGGCTAAACGGCGCTTATACAGCGCCGTTTGACTATTTACCTTCAACGCACAAATACTACACGCAAAGGAATCCTAGAGTGAATCTTATCAGGAAAGAATTTCAGTTCGGCGCGCATAAAGTAACGCTGGAAACTGGAGAAATCGCGCGTCAAGCTGACGGCGCCGTCATCATTGATGTCGAAGGCACAACATTATTAGTCACTGTTGTCGCTAAAAAAGAAGCCAATGGCGGAGATTTTTTCCCATTAACAGTTAACTATCAAGAAAAAGCCTATGCAGCCGGCAAAATTCCAGGTGGTTTTTTCAAGCGAGAAGGCAGACCCAGTGAGCAGGAAACGTTAACCTCTCGCTTAATCGATAGACCGATAAGACCTTTATTTCCAGAAACTTATACGAATGAAGTGCAAATCGTTGCTACGGTTTTATCATTAAATCCTCATGTTGATCCTGAAATCCCTTCATTGCTAGGGGCGTCGGCAGCGTTATCCGTTTCGGGTTTACCGTTTAACGGACCTATAGGAGCTAGCTTAGTAGGCTATAAGAACGGCGCTTATTTACTGAATCCATCGCCTACCGAATTAAAAGAATCTGAACTTATTTTAGTTGTGGCCGGAACTGAGCAAGCCGTATTAATGGTGGAATCAGAAGCTAAAGGTTTATCTGAAGAAGTCATGTTAGGCGCGGTGTTATTTGGTCACGAGCAAATGCAAGTGGCGATTAATGCGATTAAGGCATTTGCCGCTGATGTCAACAAAGCACCTTTAGCATGGCAACCGATAGAGCCTAACCAAACATTAGTCGAGTTAGTTACCACAGAGGTCGAAGCGGCCTTAATTCAAGGGTATCGCATACCTGAAAAACTGGTTAGACAAGAACAATTAAAAGCCGTCAGAAATGCAGCGGTTGAAAAATTTACCGCAGAAGGCGCTTATGCTGCTAACGATGTTCGTATGATTATTGAACATTTAGAAGCAAAAATCGTGCGTTTAGCGATTTTAGATGAAAGTCGCCGTATTGATGGTAGAGCATTAGATACTATTCGTCCTATTTCTATTCGTACAGGCGTGTTACCCAGAACTCACGGTTCGGCGTTGTTCACGCGTGGTGAAACTCAAGCGTTAGTTGTAGCAACATTAGGCACACAACGCGATGCGCAAGTTATCGATGCGTTAGGTGGTGAATACAAAGAGCCATTTATGCTGCATTACAATTTTCCACCGTTTAGCGTCGGTGAAACGGGTCAAGTCGGTTCGCCTAAACGTCGTGAAATTGGTCATGGCCGATTAGCAAAACGCGGTGTCAATGCCGTGTTACCTAATATGGAAGAATTCCCCTATACCATACGGGTTGTATCAGAAATTACCGAATCTAATGGCTCTAGCTCTATGGCATCGGTGTGTGGTAGCAGCTTAGCGTTAATGGATGCTGGCGTGCCCATTACTACGCCGGTTGCTGGTATTGCTATGGGCTTAATCAAAGAAGGCGACCGTTTTGCTGTATTGTCCGATATCATGGGCGATGAAGACCATTTGGGCGATATGGACTTTAAAGTCGCTGGGTCTGACAGTGGCATTACCGCTTTGCAAATGGACATTAAAATCGACGGTATTACCGCAGAAATCATGAAGACTGCGCTAGAACAAGCTAAACAAGGCCGTTTACACATTTTAGGTGAAATGAAAAAAGCCTTAGCGTGTGCGCGTGAGGAAATGTCTGATTTTGCGCCTAGAATTATTACGTTTAAAATTGACCCGAGCAAAATCCGTGAAGTGATTGGTAAAGGTGGCGCAACTATTCGGGGTATCACTGAAATTACCGGCGCTAGCGTCGATTTAACCGATGATGGTGTTGTTAAAATCGCATCAGTCGATAAAGCGGCAGGTGAAGAGGCGCGCCGTTTAATTCAAGAAATTACCGAAGAAGTCGAAGTCGGCAAAGTCTATGAAGGTAAAGTAGTCAGACTGATGGATTTTGGTGCCTTTGTAACTATTCTGCCAGGAAAAGATGGTTTAGTGCATATCTCGCAAATTTCTGACGAACATGTTGATAAAGTCAGCGATAAACTGAGCGAAGGTGATACGGTTCGCGTCAAAGTGTTAGAAATTGACCGTCAAGGACGCGTTAGATTGAGTATGAAAGAAGCTGATAAAGAATAAGCCAGCTCTTTCTTGCCAAACATAAAAAAAGGGGGGTAACCCCCTTTTTTTTGCCCAAAATATCTTGGTTATGTGTTTTTCTGTGAAAATGAATAAAAGTCTATTAGTTATCCATACCGTTTTTATGGGCTTGAACTGTGTTTATTTTGGACGTAAAGCGCTTCTCTTAAATCTATTCATCGCCGCTTTTTCTTTATCCGCTTTATGGTTAGCAAGCAGTTTACGCGCCCATGCTGAAGAAACGCCGCAAAATGCTGTGCGAATGAATATGGGCTATTATTTTAATTCAATCAGCGATATGGCTAATCGTACCGATATTCAAGTTTCGTTGAACTTTTGGGCCAAGGAGCTGCTTTCAGAAGAAGCAAAAAAACAAAATTATTTCATGTCCTCTACCCAAGCCGTTGTTTATGACCGTATGGAAGACATGCAAACAGCATTCAGAAAAGGTGAGTTGGATTTAATTGTTGCGCCGCCGTTGCTCATTTCCAAATACTTTAAAAAGACAGAATTAGGTACTGGTTTTGTCGGCGTGTATGAAGGTAAAAAAACAGAGAAGCTTGTATTGGTTGTTCGTAACGATAAGAATATCAATAGTGTAAAGGACTTGCGTAATAAACGTCTGGGAATGATAGAGCAAGATGAGCTTGCCGATATTTTTCTTGATACTTTAGTGCTAAAAGAGCTTAAGCAACCGTATAAAAATGTTGTCAAGGCCGTCAAACTCCAAAAGAAAAACACCCATCTTATCCTCGATTATTTTTTTGGTAGGTTAGATGCTGGGGTGGTTTATCTCAGTTCTTATGATACGGTGACTGAGCTGAATCC
>NZ_LAJX01000063.1 GCF_000963695.1 Methylocucumis oryzae | reverse complement strand
TCCGTTTTCTCGGGTATATTGCACGGTGCTGCTTTTTACTGTCAGGCCTTTATGGTAATTATGCCACCAGTGTAGTCCCATGGGATCGCGCGAGCGGCCTATTGAGCCGAAACCACTTTGATATTGATAGTTTTTGAGGCTGTTGTAATGTCGTCTAAACTGTAGCGGCGAGTCGCCTATGGCGGGTATATCGGTTTCATCTAATAATTTATTTCCTGTAATGAAGTTGATGGGATTGCCAACGGATGAACCACCAATGATGTTGCCTTGGTTACTTGCACTTGAGCCGTTGTGATTGCTGGTGGTGGAGCATGAGCCTCCAGGTGGGTTTTTGGTATCATCAGTCGGTGAAGCACAGCTTCCATATGCTACTTTGAAGGTCTTTGGTGTAACGCATTCATCACCTGAACGTCCAAAAGCTTGGAGAGGATAGTTAGTTGTTATTTGACCACTAGGAAAGTATATGTCACGTCTGTAACGGCATTCCCAAAATTTAGGGCAACCCTGAAAGTCGAATTGCGTAGCTCTTCCGGCAAGCAAAGTTACGTTAGTGTATATGCCGTATTGTATATTTAAAGGCGATTGTGCTAGTTTTTGTAGCAATTCGAGGTGATAGCTACAAGCTTCATCATAACTTGAAAAATAGTGCCAGGGACCACCACCATACTCCCAGTGATATTCAACCGCTTTGGCTGTGCTGGTGAAAAATGCTGTGAAAATGATTATTGGCAGTAAAAAGCAATTATGCTTCATAGTTCCAATTGTCTTAACAAATGTTGTTCTTCGAAAAAAAGTTCCTTCTCCATTCCATTATGCAACTCTGTACACTCATCACCAGCCCCATTCACAAAAAAAAGTTGCTGCATTCTAGCTGTTAAAATAAATCGTGGCTACTAGATTCTCTTCTAAATTGGGTTGATATTTAACGGTATCTGCCGTTTTCGCCCTCATTCAGTACCCTCAACCCTCAGCCTGTTTTGGTCAGGTTTAAGCCGTTAAGGCGCCTTCACTTCGCTGGATAACATTGAAGAGGTAGAAAAAGCGGTTTGGTCATTGGCATCAGGTAGTTTCGTGTGTTTATGAACCACCGCGCTAACCTGTGTGCTTTCAAAAGACTTAATGTTTCCTAAGGTGTCTATTAAGGCTTCTTTCACTTTGCCGTCATCAACATCAGATAACCAGCTCTCTAAGTTACGTGCGCCTTCATCGGGTGCGTCTTGCGCCCAATCGATAATTTCTTGGGTAGATTCTGGCGTGCCTATCCCTGCGAGTGCATCACCACTGACTTCAAATGCTGGCGTACCTAAGCTTTCTTGCTCGAACCATTCGCTTAATACGCCAACAGCGTCAGGATTACGCGTTTGCGGTACAGCATTAAATGCAGCTTCTTGTTTAACTCGACCTATTTCTTGATTGTATTGCTCTAAACCTGACCCCGTTTGCTTTGCACGCAGTGACGCAGGACGAAAGTGTCGAGATACGTTTGCCAGTTTAAAGAAGACCTGTCTCAAGCACGGACTTTCATTTTGGCATTTACCTGTGGGTAATGAGAAGTTACCACTATAGCTTACAAGTAATTCAACAACGATAACTGACTCACTTGTGCATAAGCTTGTTGTGCGGCTTTTAGCGATAAATCTTGCGCGTTTTAAGCGGGCAATAGCTTCGGAGTAGTCTAAATCTTGGGTGTTTGACAACACTGACTTTAAACTAATCTTTAAATCTTGGTTTAAGTTATTTTGGCTGTCTAAGGCTTTTAAACGCACACCGACTGATGATTGCGCGGTAATAATACGTTCTAATGACGCGTCAAAGTCATCTAGCGAATTGGTGTTAGGCGCATCGGCGCGTAAATCATTGGTGAATTGCTCAATTGCTTCAAATACATTGGTCATGGCACCCGCTTCAGGCAGTGTGCCAGAAGTCGTTGGCGTACCAAACACATTAATGCCAGGGTCTCCATCGGTTACTTGCCGCTCTAAACCAATTTGAATTGAGCGCGTATTGGTGTCGCCGTTATAGACATACACGCCATTATTGCTAGCATCTTTGCTAAAGGCTGGGGTATCGGTTTTAAATCCTGAAAACACATATTCGCCATTGGCGTTTTTAGTGTTCGCTAAGCTCAATAATTCACCGTTTAACAAATCCATTTCATTAGCAATGGTGATTCTGTCATTGGGCGAGTTAGTATCGTTTAAGCCTTGTATCGCTAATTCCTTAATTCTATACATCACGTCGGTGGCATTTTGCAGCAAGCCATCTTCCATTTCTAAGCGTTGCTGTGCTGAGTTGATATTGCTTTGAAATTGCTCGTTATCTGCCAAACTTTTGTTTAAATCAATTGCCCTAGACGCACCGGCAGGGTCATCGGCTGCCGTAAGAATACGTTTACCTGATGATAACTGCATTTGCGTTAAACTCAGTTTGCTTTGTTGCGTCAACATGGTGTTGACGCCAATTTGCTGTGACCATGCCGTTGAAATTCGCATAAAACTAACCTAATACGCCAAGTAACGTGTCAAAAATCGTGCTAGCCGTGTTAATCGCTTGTGCGGCTGCTTGGTAAGATTGTTGAAAGCGAATCAAATTCGCTGCTTCTTCATCTAAATTAACACCGGATAAATTCTCGCGGGTTTGCTTAGCTTGATTAAAAATGGCTTCTTGTGCCGAACTATTGACTTTTGCCGAGCTGGTTAAGGTACCAACTTTTGAAACTAACTGTCCATTGACTTCATTAAACGTCGCTTTGCCGGCTAACAGTATTTCTTGATGCTCTAGCGCAGCCAGCTTTAGGGCAACCGTATTATCACCGGGTACGGTGTCTGCGCTTGCCGAAGCGGCAATGGTATTAGGATCGCTTAACGCCGTGTCAATCTGCCCGGCAGCGTTATAAGTAGGCCGGATTAAAAAGCTATCATTGGCGGCAAGCGTACCGCTTATTGTTATATCAAACCCAGGCCCGTTAATGGTTAACGGTACAGCGCCAGAATAGCTGGTGGTCGTATTATCACTTAAGCGCGTCAGTTGAAAGTTGCTACCATCATAGTTTAAGCGATAGTCGCTAGCGCTAAGCTGCCCGATAGTTTGAGCACTATAGCTAGTCGTAATCGTCGCTTGAGATGTGTTTTCGTTAACGACTGCGGGCGCTGCGATATTAAAAAAATTCGCACCGGTAGCACCTTTTAAATCATAACCACCACTATGCAGTGCATTAAACGTCACCGCCGCGCCCGCCGCTAATAAGCCGATTTGCTGTTGGGCTGGGTCTAATATTTCATCTCTAAAACGTAGCTGTCCAGCTAAATCGCCGCCGGTAATTTGCTTAGTCACGTCTTGACCGTCTAATAAGATATTTTTATGAGCAACATCGGTATTTGAGCTGGCTAAGCTTAGCGTCGCCGCTTTATTGCCTAAAACTAGCGATTGACCGCTGCCAATAAAAACACTGAGGCTGCCGTCTTTTTGCACAATCGAAGACACACTGACTTTTTCGGCAATTTTAGCTACTAAATTATCACGCTGATCTAATAAGTCATTAGCGGTCGCTCCGTCATTAGCTTGAACGAGTTTAGCGTTAATTTCGGCAATACTTTGGGCATAGGCATTGACTTGCGCTAGATTCGCATCAATTTGATTATTGTTTTGGTCGCGTAACTCAGAAAATTGTCTGACCATTGAATTAAACTGCTGCGTCAAAAATTTGCCTTCCGTCAGCATAACCTGCCTAACCGGTAATGACGTAGGGTCGTCAGCGACTTCGTTAACTGCTGAAAAAAACGATGTTAAGGTCGGTGACAAACTGGTTGAATCGCCAGATAACAATGAATCGACTTGTGCTGATAGGGTATATAGCGTATCGGCTTCATTGTAAGCAGAAGTCGTTAAGGTTAAATGCTGATTGATAAATTGGTCGTAATTACGAGAAATCGCCGCTATGTCAACACCTTGACCCACATAGCCGCTACCGGTGTATTGTGCCGCGCGCGTGTCTAATAACACGCTTTGGCGGCTGTAATTTTCGGTGTTTACGTTAGCAATATTATGGCTAATCGTATCCAGCGCCACTTGCGAGGCGCTTAATCCCGATAATGCTGTGCCTAATATGCTTGCCATGATAACCTGCTTAACTGCGTGTTATGGGCTACCTGTTTTAAGCCGGGATAACCCAATAAGAACAAAGCCATCTCGGCATGGATTGCCGAGATCCAGGGAACATGGATGTACTTGACGCCTTTGCCATCCATGGCGCCTGGATTCCGGCAATCCATGCCGGAATGACGATGTGACCATAAGAGCTAAAACCGTCCCGTCATAAGAAGGGTAACCGTTTTATTGAATTATCTTAACGAGTTATATCACACCATTAAGATACTAATCGACGGTAGACGAGTTATCTGCTACGGCAAATAAGTCACTATGAAATATCTGCATGACTTTTTCGGCGTAACGTGGATCCGTCGCATAACCGGCTTGCTGTAGCTCATGCATATACCGTGCCGGATTTCCCGCATGTTGCAATGCATCATGATAACGTGGATTTGATTTAATAAACTTAACGTAATCTTGAAAACTTTCTTGATAAGATGCGTAAGAACGAAACCCTGAATTTACTTTTTTCGCCACGCCTTGATCAAATTCCAGCGCAGCGACTTTGGTCTGTTTACCCGTCCATGACTTATCCGCTTTAATATTGAATAAGTTATAAGTATTACTGCCATCACGCTGCCTTAAACACGATTTACCCCAACCCGTTTCCAACGCGGCTTGAGCTAATAACGCTTTAGGAGCTACGCCTAATTCGCGCGCGGCTTGTTCGGCATAAGGTTGTAACTCCCTAATAAAACTATGCGTTGGCACGCTATCATTGGCTTCCGCAAAGCCTATCGCGGTCATTTCATCGGATAGAGGCGCCGAGGTTGATAAGGCTCTGAGCTTAACGCCGCTTGGTTTTAATGCGGTTACTGGCTGTGCTAAATAATCTTGCAGCGTTTGTTTTGTCATAGACTCTTGTTCAGGTTTTAATTGCTTAACAATGAGTTCCGCAAGACCCAAATCAGATTTACCCGCAATATGCACAGCGAGTTGTTGGTCATACATTTCATGAAAAAACTGGGTTTGGCTACTGTCCATTAAGCCATCAGCGAGCTTTGCCGAGCGCATGTTTTTTAGAATATTGCCTAAAAATAACGCTTCAAACTGCTTAGCGGCTTCTTTAAGCGCTTCTGGCGAGTTTTTGGTCGCCTCCTGTTTTAGTTTCGCAATACCATTAAAATCAGTATAAACATCGGCGTAATGACTGGATAACATAACCGCCTCCTGACTATCCCGCTTATATAATGATTAATTCAGCGCGTATCGCACCGGCAGCTTTTAACGCTTCTAAAATAGCCATTAAATCACTAGGGCCAGCGCCGACATTATTAACCGACTGCACAATCTCGTTTAATGACACACCGGGATTGAATAAAAACATTTGGTTTTTTTCTTCTTCTATCGTCACATCAGATTTAGGCGTGACTGCGGTTTGGCCTTTAGCGAAAGGGCCGGGTTGTGATACTTGCGGGCGCTCGCTAATGGTAACGGATAAGTTACCATGTGATACGGCTGCCGGTTGCACGGTGACTTTGCCATTAATAACAACGGTGCCGGTACGCGAATTGATAATAATACGCGCTGACGCGTCGTCGGGCTCTACATTGATATTTTCCACCATAGACGCGAACATCACTTTTTGTGCTGGATTTATCGGCGACCTTACGCTTATAGAAGTTGCATCTATCGCTTTAGCGGTATTCGCACCTAACTCACGGTTAATCGCCTCGACAACCCGGTTAGCCGTCGTAAAATCCGGCGTTGCTAAATCGAGAATCAGTTCTTTGCTGGTGGCAAAAGCCGCATTGCCGACACTACGCTCTACCGTCGCACCGCCATTAATTCGGCCTACGCTTGGATTATTCACGGTAATACTAGAGCCGCTTTGTCCACTAGCACTCACGCCGCTGACAACTAAATTGCCTTGTGCCATCGCATAGACTTGACCATCGGCACCTTTTAACGGACTTAATAATAAGACGCCACCGCGTAGGCTTTTAGAATCACCAATCGATGACACAGTGACGTCAATTTTTTGACCCGGCTTGGCAAACGGTGGCAAATCGGCGACAACAGACACGGCAGCAATATTTTTAGCTTTAGGGTCTAAATCAGGCGGTAAACGCACGCCTAAACGCGTCAACATATTCACCAAGGTTTGCCCAGTAAATTTAGTCTTATCACCCGAACTGTTTAAACCCACCACTAAACCGTAACCAATAAGCTGATTGCTGCGCATCCCTTGTAATGTCGCAATGTCTTTAATGCGCTCGGCTGGGCTGGTCGTTGCCACCCCCATAAGCCCCAGTGCAAGTAACGCGCTAAGCACCGTGTTTTTAGTTAACATGACACGCTCCTGCTAAAACGGAAAAAACGGACTGGTCAAAATACGCCCTAACCAGCCCATTTTGCTGGCGTCCGCCATAGAGCCAGCACCGGTATAAATAATGGTCGCATCGGCTAATTTGTCAGATGACACGATATTACCTGCATCAATATCAATCGGTCTGACAATGCCAGATAAGCGGATATATTCATCACCTTGGTTTAAGTTAACAACTTTTTCACCACGCACTCTGAGATTACCATTCGGTAACTGTTCAACCACAGTGACGGCAATATTGCCCGTTAAACTATTCGATTGCGAAGAATCGCCTTGGCCTATGAACTCATGTTGGGTTTGTAAATTAGTTTCCATGCCTTTGCCCGACAACATGGCACTCATGCCCATTCCCAATAATACAGGCGCATCGGCAGTGATGCTGGTATCTTTGATTGCATTTAAATCGGCGGTTTTTTGCGCTTGCGTACGTTCTTGCAATCTCACAGTCAAAATATCGCCAACTCTTAGCGCCGATTGGTTTTCAAATAAACGCATATCGTAGCCTGCTTGATAAATCGAACCGTTATTAGACACGGGTACTCTTAAATCTATCGGAGCAACGGGTGCATAAGCTGGGTCGCGTTTAGGCGGTAATTCACCGCAAGCAATAGGCAATAGGCATAACGCGAGCATTCTTACAGTTTTGCTATTCATGGCTAAGCTCCGTTAATCATTAAAGTTGCTGCGTAACAAAGCCCAACATTTCATCGGTTGTTGAAATCGCTTTAGAATTCATCTCGTAAGCGCGCTGGGTTTCAATCATGTTAACCAGTTCTTCAACAACATTGACGTTAGATGTTTCTAACGCACCTTGCAAAATCGGCCCGTATTCATTTTCACCCGGCGTACCAATAATTGGCGCGCCACTAGCAACCGATTCACGATAGAGATTTTCACCGACCGGCTCTAAGCCTGTAGGATTAATAAAATTTGCGGTTTGTAATTGTCCTACTTGCACCGGGGTCGCATTACCTGGTTGCAATACAGAAACCGTGCCATCTCGGCCAATCGTAATGCTTAACGCATCTTGCGGAACCGTAATCGCAGGCTCTAGCACTAAGCCACTAGACGTCACTAACTGTCCGGTAGAATCAATTTTCAAAGAACCGTCACGGGTGTAATTAATATCACCATTAGGCATTAAGATTTGTAAAAAGCCACGGCCATTAATCGCTATGTCTAAGGCATTTTCGGTTTGTTGAATATTGCCTTGGCTATGAATTTTCTCTGTTGCAACGGTTTTAACGCCTGTGCCTAATTGCAAACCTGACGGTAACACATTGTTTTGTGAGGATTGCGCGCCGACTTGACGAACATTTTTGATACAACAAATCTTCAAATAAGGGTCTGGACTTTTTAAACCCTGTGGTATTTACGTTGGCTAAGTTATTAGAAATCACCGCCATCCGCGTTTGTTGAGCATCTAAGCCGGTTTTAGCAACCCATAAGGCTCGTTCTGTCATGTTATTCTCCTAATTATTGACGGTAGCGGGATTAAGTTATTCCCACACTAAACTTTTTACTTCGCACGTTAAAATCGTTCCCACGCTCGCTCTGCGTGGCAATGCCTTACAGCCGCTCCTGCGGCTCGTATCGGGACGCAGAGCGTCCTGTTATTGCTTCCACGCCGGAGCGTGGGAGCAATAAGAACCCCCAGTATTGCATGTGCTAAGCAATCTGCATGAGTTTGGTACTTCTGGCTGAGTTTTCATCGACATTACTCATTACTTTGGTTTGTAATTCAAAATGTCTTTGTAAATCAATCATCTCAACTAAGGCATAAATCGAATTAACATTACTGCCTTCTAAGACGCCTTGTGCGACGGTGACATTAGCGTTCGCGACTTGCGCTTGACCATCTTTAACATGCACTAAGCCGTCTTTTAATTTTTCAATATTATTCGCGGCTGGTTTTACCAATTTGAGCCTATCAATCACCGCGATATTGGTAGGATTCGCACCTAACGGCACAATACTAATCGTACCATCTGAGCCTATTTCCACCTTTTGGGCCGGTGGTATCGAAATAGGGCCACCTTGGCCTATGACGGATAAACCTGTTCCTGTTTTTAAAAAACCTTCGGGGGTAATTTGTAAATCACCTGCCCGGGTATAAGCCTCTTTACCGTCTGGGCCTTGCACCGCTAAATAGCCTTCGCCTTTAATCGCAATATCTAAGTCACGCCCGGTGGTTTGTAACGGGCCTTGGGTAAAATCCGTGCCGGGGCGCTCGGTTAGCGCATACGCTCTGGTTGGAAAACCTGGACCAAACACAGGCATACTACGAAATTGTTCCCAATCAGATTTAAACCCTGTGGTTTGCGCATTCGCCAAATTATTGGCGTTGGCCGTTTGTGCCATAAGCGTTTGCTTGGCACCGCTCATCGCGATATAGAGGCTTCTGTCCATGGCGTTAACCCTTTGTTATGTCTGTTACAAATTATTTAGCAAGTTTTGTACTATCGAGTTTTCGGTAGAAATGGTCTGTGAATTCGCTTGATACGCTTGTTGCGCAATAATTAAATTAACGAGTTCCGTTGATATATCGACATTAGACTGTTCTAACGTACCTGCCGCTATTTTGCCAAAGCTGCCCGTACCGGCCACGCCGCTAACCGCTGGGCCTGAATCAATACTTTGCCCCCAGTTGGTATCACCTAATTTGGCTAAGCCTTGGTTATTGGTAAAGCGCGCCAGCGCAATTTGACCTAAAGGCGTCGCACCACCATTCGTGTATTTAGCAAAAATTACACCCGATGAATCCACCGATAAACCGCTTAATTCCCCTGCCGCCAAACCATCTTGCTTTAACTTGTTAACACTAAAAGCCGATGCTAGTTGCGTCGTGCCTGAATAATTCAGCGTCATGGTCAAATCAGCTGCTGCATTGCCGGGTGTGTAAGCCGCTAAACTGACTAAACCGTCACTAGGCGAGGTTAACTTTCCAGTAGAATCAAACGTTAATGTGGCAGGTGTATTGCCTGCATCGACCGATACCGGTGCCGCTGGATTATCGGTAATATAATGATACGCCGACCAATCACGACCATCTGCCGTACTAGCCCCGGCAACAAAATACGTCGTTAATTTATGCGCCACACCTAACGAATCATATACCGTGACAGACGTTTGGTTGTTATACGAGTTCGGCACTAATGGGTCAAAGGTTTCAGTAGGTGTGATACTACTCGCTTTGAGATTAACGCTTAAATCAACCTCGGTCGTCGCATTTGGTAAGCCCGCACTGGTATTTAAATTTACTGTGGTTAACACGCCTTGACTAAAACCATCTTCAACCTTAGTGCCATTCGGTGCATACGCTAGTAAGGCTTGACCTTGGTTATTAACAATTGTACCGTCCGCATTAAGCTTAAATTGCCCGGCGCGGGTATACAGCACCGAATTTAAGTTATTGGTATCGTTAGCTAAAGTAAAGAAGCCTTCGCCGCTAATCGCTAAATCTAAATTATTTTCCGTCGCTTGCATCGTGCCTTGACCGAATTGCTGCGCAACCGCCGCGACTCTGACACCTGTACCTGGTTGGATTTTGCTAAGTCCCACCATATTGTTAGCGTATAAATCCATGAACTCTGAGCGTGATTCTTTAAAGCCCACGGTATTGGCATTAGCAATGTTATTACCGGTTACCGATAAATTATTAGCAGCGGCATTTAAACCACTTAATGCTGTTGAGAAACTCATATCACACCGTCCTGTTATAAAATTTGTTTAATTTTATTGACGCTCATCGAGCCTAAGCCTGCCAAGCTCACTTGTATCGCATTACCCGAACTGCTTAACGAAACGCTTTCAACTTTAGTCTCAATTTCGGGCTGGAATGCGGTGTTAACACCGCCAATCAAGGCTTCGGCTTGTACTTTATAAAGCCCAGGGCTTACCAATGTACCGGCATCGTTTTTGCCATCCCAAGAAAAACCTACCGTCCCAGCCTCTTTTTGGCCTAACTCTATTTTACGAATCACATCACCGGTGTCAGGGTCGCTAATCGTTAGCGTCACGACATCTGAGCTTGATGACAAATTAAAACTACCGTTAATCTCGCCACCCGCCGCTAACAAACCTACATCAGAGGCTACCGTAACATTGCGCCCGACTAAGCTAGCCGCTTGCAAGGCTTGGTTAGAACTTAATGAATCGCCTAAATTTTGCATAGACTGTTTTAAATCACCGACCCCAGATGCCGTCGATATTTCGGCCAACTGCGAAGTTAACTCACTGTTTTTCATAGGGCTGGTCGGGTCTTGATGCGTCATTTGCGTGGTTAATAATTTTAAAAACGCTTGCTGATCTATCGTCGTTGATTTATTGCTAGACGATGAGTCCTGCGTACTGCTAATTCCTAAACCATTTAACCCGGATACACTGCTCATGCTACGCCTCCTTACGAACCTAGTTTAAGTGTCTGTAATATCAACTGCTTAGCCGTATCTAACACTTCGACATTGTTTTGATAAGAGCGCGATGCTGACATCATGTTAGCCATTTCTTCTATGGTGTTAACATTCGGTTTGTAAATAAACCCGTTAGCATCGGCCATAGGATGATTAGGCTCATATTGCATAATTGGCGGCGCATCGCTTTCAATCACGCCTAATACTCTAACTTCACTACCCGGCTGGCGCTTATCGAGTACACTTTTAAGCTGTGCCGCAAACACCGGTTGCCTGGACTTGTATACATCACCTTCACTGCTACTCACCGCATTCGCGTTAGCCACGTTGCTGGAAACTAAATTAAGCCTGAGGTTTTCTGCATTCATGCCGCTACCGGCAATTCCGAAAATATTTAACGATGACATATTATTGTCCTTTGATTGCGCTCATTAACCCTTGAAATTTAGCACCGACAAATTGCAAGCTGGCCTCATATTGCACGGCATTTTGGGAATATTTCGCATGTTCAATATGCTCTTCGACGGTATTACCATCTAATGAAGGTTGTTGTGGATTGCGAAATAATAATTCAGCGCCTAATAATTGACGCTCCGATGGAATATGTCCGACACTGGTTCTATCCATCACCACTTGCGCAGGTGCTGTACGTTTTAAAATGGATGAAAACTCTAAATCCCTGGCTTTAAAACCAGGTGTATCCGCATTAGCCATATTAGCCGCTAACACTTCGCTACGCTTTTCTCTAAGACTTAACGCGGTTGGGTGTATGCCCAAGGCTTTATCGAAACTAATCGCCATTAGAAACCTCCCCTTTAAACAATTATTGATTGGTTATTCGGTAATAAGCACAATCTATGCCTAAATTAATTCCGCCGCGACAAACAATAGTACTTGTTTTTCAAAGGGTTATACATACAGCAGAAAAATACCAACCGTCAAAAAATTGGCTGGTTCAATAACTTGGCAAGATTTTGCCATTAGGTGGTTAGCGCGTGTGGCTTTAAACTACGCCTAACATTGTTGGGGTTTTATCATGACTAAATTTTGTTTTGCTGTTTTCACATATTGTATTGCGCTGTCTTGCTGGGCTACGGCTGACTACCAAAGTCATGAATCGATATACCAAAAGGCCGAAGCGGTTATTGTAAGTGGACTCGCGCTAGGCATTGACTACGAACTGGAAATGATTCCCTTAGACCAACAATTACAGTTCCCCCGCTGCCCTAAACCGCTAAACGCGTTTCTAGTCAACAAACCGATAAAACCCGGACGCCTATCTGTAGGCATACAATGCGAAGGCGAACACCGCTGGTCTGTGTTTTTATCCGCTGTACTGAAAATATTTGCCAATGTGTTGGTATTAACCCAACCCGTCTCGCGCGGCACCACGCTGACAGAGGAATTAGTGACGGTTGAGCGCCGTGAGGTATCAAGATTCAGGGAAAATTACTTTACCGACTTTACCCCATTACGCGATAAGCAAACCAATAAAACGCTCATCGCCGGAACCATGCTGACACTGAACATGCTTAGCCCAGCTATAATCATTAAAAAAGGCGATAGAGTGATGATTAAAAGTGCTAATCCCAATTTTGCGATTACGATGACCGGCGAAGCGCTAAGCGACGCCCATAAGGGACAGTTGTTACGAGTAAAGAACTTAAGCTCAGGCCGAATTATTAGCGCTACAGCAGCAGAGTCCGGGGTGGTGTTAGTTAACTAGTGTTAACCATTAACTGGCCTCTCTGTAAGTCTTATTTACCATGAGTTTCAGACGGCAGCATCGTGCCGAATATTTTGTAACTTAATTTCAGAATTAGAAAAGTTCATTAAAAATTAACATCCTACAGCCATACAATTTAGGAGCTCAGAAATTACCATGCACTTAACCATTGACATAGCCGACGATTTTTTAATTACGCTAAAGGAACAGCAAGGGGAATTTATCAAATCCATGTTGTTTCATCATGCCTTAATGCTATATCGAAAACAAAAACTGAGCTTGGGAAAAGCGGCAGAATTAGCTGGCTATGACCGCTTGGATTTTATCCAAAAATTGCAATTTGAAAATGAGGCTGTTTTTGATTATGAAACAGATTTAGTCAATGAAATGGTCACTAACATAGGGAAAACCTTAAGTTTGCTGGAAAATAAGCCATGAAAGTCGTTAGCAACACGACGCCCATTATTTCGTTAGCCTCAATAGGGCGATTGTCTTTATTGCCTGAATTATTTAATACCATTTATATTCCACAAGCCGTTTATAACGAGATAAAGCATAAAAAATCCTATGGTTATCAGGAAATAGATAAGCCGTATTTTGAAGTCCTGGCTATTCAAGGCAATGCGTATTTAGGGTTTTTATTAAATGAACTAGATCAAGGTGAAGCAGAAGCCATCTTTTTAGCCAAGGAAATGGCGGCAGACATACTGCTTATTGATGAGCGCATGGGCTATAAGATAGCTCAATCACAGAAACTCTACTGCATCGGCACGCTAACCGTATTAGCCATTGCTAAGCAAAAGCTCTTAATCAGCCAAGTAAAGCCATTGTTAGATGAAATGATACAAAAAGGACGCTGGTATAGTGAAAACCTTGCCCGTCAATTTTTAAAGGAAATAGATGAATAAAATTAATCCCAACAATCGGTTAAATGCCTTTGAAACGTTGTACTGACATCCCTTACCAGGCATCTGGCGCATTGCCACTCGGTTTCCATGGCTACCAAAGAATCGTGCTCATCCCATTTAATTAAGAGTAAGATTGAGCCAGCTCAAAAATGTTGGCCTATAACAAGAATAAAATAAATTTTCACAATCACTTGCTTAACGAGGTGTTTATGTCGAACAGGTCTAGCGCAACTATTGATGGCAATCAAGCAGCGGCGACTATTGCTCATCAGCTTAATGAAGTCATTGCAATTTATCCTATTACACCTGCGTCGCCGATGGGTGAATGGTCTGATGATTGGTCAGCGGCTGGCGTGACGAATTTATGGGGTAGCGTGCCTACCGTGATTGAGCTGCAAAGCGAAGCCGGCGCGGCGGGTGCCATTCATGGCGCGTTGCAGGCTGGAGCTTTGGCGACAACGTTTTACCGCTTCGCAAGGCTTGTTATTAATGCTGCCGAATATGTTTAAAATCGCTGGCGAGTTAACTCCAACCGTGTTTCATATCGCGGCGCGTTCGGTTGCTAGCCAAGCGTTATCGATTTTCGGGGACCATAGCGATGTGATGGCGGCAAGAACGACGGGATTCGCGATGTTATGCGCAAACTCGCCGCAAGAAGTGTTAGATTTTGCGTTAATTGCCCAAGTAGCCACGCTAGAAAGCCGCATTCCTATCTTGCATTTTTTCGATGGTTTTAGAACCTCGCACGAAATCGCTAAAATTGAGCTATTAGCGCCTGAGCTGTTACAGGCCATGTTGCCCGAGTCAGCGATTAACGCGCATAAACAACGCCGGTTATCACCGATGAATCCGGTACTGCGTGGCACGGCACAAAACCCTGATGTATTTTTCCAAGCGCGGGAAGCGGCTAATCCGTTTTATCAAGCCATGCCCGATATTGTCGCCAACACGATGCTGCGTTTTGCTGAGTTAACCGGACGTCACTATCATTTATTTGATTATGTCGGTGCTGATAACGCAGAACGCGTCATTGTGTTAATGGGTTCGGGAGCTGAAGCCGTGCATGAGGTGGTTGATTATTTGACCCGACAAGGTGAAGCGGTAGGTGTGTTAAAAGTGCGTTTATTCCGCCCCTTTGCTGTCGAACAATTATTAACGTCCTTACCTATTAGCGTTAAAAAAATTGCTGTACTCGATAGAACTAAAGAGCCAGGCGCTGATGGTGAGCCGTTGTATAAAGATATCGTCACCGCCTTAGCACAAGATTTTTCTCGTTTCGGGGCTATGCCTGTCGTTGTCGGTGGTCGTTATGGCTTATCGTCGAAAGAATTCACCCCCGGCATGATTAAAGCGGTATTTGATGAATTAAACCAACTCAAGCCGAAAAATCATTTTACGGTTGGCATTGTCGATGATGTGACCCATACCAGCTTAGCCTGGGATAACGCGTATCGCACCGATGCGCATGATGGGATGTTTCAAGCCATGTTTTATGGCTTAGGTAGCGATGGCACGGTAGGCGCTAATAAAAATACCATTAAAATCATTGGCGAAGAAACCGAGTTATTTGCACAAGGCTATTTCGTTTATGACTCGAAAAAATCCGGTGCCGTCACTGTGTCACATTTACGCTTTGGCCCTAAACCGATACGCTCGACTTATTTAATCGCCGATAACGATGCGCAGTTTATCGGCTGCCATCAACGTATTTTCTTAGAGCGTTACGACATGTTAATAAACGCTGCTGAGCAAGCGGTGTTTTTATTAAATACGCCAGAAGCCCCTGACCAGGTTTGGGCTTCGTTACCGCCAGCGACACAACAGCAAATTCAAGCTAAGCGTTTGCGTTTTTATGCGATAGACGGTTATCAAGTGGCGCAAGCCTGTGGTATGGGTAAACGTATTAACACGATTATGCAAACTTGTTTCTTTGCCATTTCTGGCGTGTTGCCTAAAGACGACGCTATTGCAGCCATTAAACATGCGGTAGAAAAAACCTATGGTAAAAAAGGTCAACGTATTGTCGAGTTAAACTTCCAAGCGATTGATGCAACCTTAGCCAATTTGCATTTAATCGATTACCCTAAACAATCCGACGCGATAACCATTGCGCCCATCGTGTCGCGTATCCCTGAGTCTGCGCCTGAATTTGTCAAAGCCGTTACCGCTAAAATCATCCAAGGTTACGGCGATTGTTTACCGGTAAGCGCGATGCCTATTGATGGTACGTTTCCTACCGGCACGGCACAATATGAAAAACGCAATTTAGCCTTGCAAATACCGGTTTGGGAAACTGATTTATGTACACAATGCGGTAAATGCGTAATGGTCTGTCCGCATGGCGTGATTCGTAGCAAGATTTTTCCTAACCAGGCATTAGAACAAGCACCGCCCACATTTAAACACATGGCGATGTTAGGCAAAGATTTTCCTGACGGACTCGCGATGAGTTATCAAGTCGCGCCAGAAGACTGCACCGGTTGTACCTTATGCGTCGATATTTGCCCGATTCGTGATAAGTCTAATGTCAGTCGTAAAGCGTTAAATATGCAAGAGCAAACCGCGTTGTTAAGCGCTGAGCGCGAGAATTGGGAGTTCTTTTTGAGTTTGCCTGAATATGACCGGCGCTTATTAAAACCTAACACGATTAAAGGCTCTATGGTCATGCAGCCTTTATTTGAATTTTCCGGCGCTTGCGTAGGCTGTGGCGAAACGCCTTATATTAAACTCGCATCGCAATTATTTGGTGACCGTATGGTCGTGGCTAATGCCACAGGTTGTTCGTCTATTTATGGCGGCAATTTACCAACAACGCCGTGGACCAAAAATGACCAGGGACGAGGGCCGGCGTGGAATAATTCATTGTTTGAAGACAATGCCGAATTTGGCTTAGGCATACGCGTGGCTATTGATAAGCAAACCAGTTATGCACACGAATTACTAGCGGCATTAGCAAACCAGCTTCCCCCCGATTTAGTAAGCGCGTTGTTAAAACGCCGACCAATCCGATGAAGCCGGTATTTATGAACAACGCCAACGCGTTGCCGAATTAAAACAATATTTGTCTGGCTTGTCTGACCGTAAAGCCCACGCATTGTTAGACATCGCCGACACCTTATGCAAGCACAGCGTTTGGATTATAGGCGGTGATGGTTGGGCGTATGACATCGGTTATGGCGGTTTAGACCATGTTTTAGCCAGTGGTCGCAACGTCAACATCTTAGTGTTAGATACAGAAGTCTATTCCAATACCGGTGGTCAAACCTCTAAATCCACACCTTTAGGGGCCGTTGCTAAGTTTTCTGCAGCAGGTAAGGCCACGGCAAAAAAAAGATTTAGCGTTATTAGCGATGGATTATCCCAATGTTTATGTCGCGCATGTGGCTTATGCGGGTAAAGACATTCAAACCTTAAACGCGTTTTTAGAAGCCGAAGCCCATGACGGCCCTTCGTTGATTATTGCTTATTCGCCTTGTATCGCTCATGGTGTTGATCTGTCGAATAACCATAGGCAACAAAATCTTGCCGTGAAAAGTGGCCATTGGCCGTTGTTCCGCTTTGACCCTAACAAATTAAAACAAGGCAAAAACCCCATGCACTTAGATTCGGCAGAACCGTCTATTCCTTATCGCGATTTTGTCATGACGGAAAACGCGTTTTAGTATGTTATGGCAATCACACCCTGATGCCGCTGAAGCGTTTTTAAAACAAGCGCAACAAGACGTGACGCATCGTTATCATTATTACAAACAACTCGCCGAATTGGATTGGTCAGATGCGACGTCGGTGTCGGCGGTGAAGGCGCAGGTGAAAACCAGCACATTGACAGGATAGTTTTAGCGAGCTTTAACTTTATGCCTAAAAAATACCTTAACCCCTACACTGATTTCGGTTTTAAAAAGCTCTTCGGCGAAGAAGCGAGCAAAGAGCTGCTCATTGATTTTCTTAATCAATTATTGCCTAAACATCATCAAATTGCTGGGTTAAGCTTTAAAAACCCCGAACGCTTGGCAAATACAGCGAAACAGCGTAAAGCTATATTTGATATTTACTGCCAAACCGCTAAGGGCGAGCGCTTTATTGTTGAAATGCAAAAAGCCAAAGTGAAATATTTTAAAGATCGCGCGTTGTTTTATTCGACCTTTCCTATCAGAGACCAAGGTAAAAAAAGGCGAATGGAATTTTGCGTTATTACCGATTTATTTTGTCGCCATTTTAGATTTTCGCTATGACGAAGAAGAAGAAAAAACGCAAATTTTTACGCGATGTTTGTTTAAGAGACCAAGACGGCGATGTCTTTTTTGATAAATTGCATTTTAAGTTTTTGCAAATGCCGCTCTTTACCCTGCAAGAGCATGAGTTAAGCACACACTTTGATAAATGGGTTTATTTTTTAAAAAAAAACTTAGAGCACTTTGACCATATACCGGC
>NZ_LAJX01000062.1 GCF_000963695.1 Methylocucumis oryzae | reverse complement strand
GATAGAGAAAGCAATTTCAACACCTCTTTAGCACTTATTGACGAGGCGGCAGCGCAAGGCGCTGATTTAGTCGTATTGCCAGAATTGCATTTAGACCCTTATTTTTGCCAAAGCCAAACACCGGATTTTTTTGCTTTAGCCCAACCTATTCCAGGCTCTACGACTGACATTTTGTCTGAAGTCGCGGCTAAGCATCAAATTGTTATTGTCACCACACTGTTTGAACAACGTGCACCCGGTATTTACCACAACACCGCAGTCGTGATTGATAAAGACGGTAGTCTATGCGGCAAATATAGAAAAATGCATATTCCCGATGACCCAGGCTTTTATGAAAAATATTATTTCACACCCGGCGATTTAGGCTTCACACCGATTAAAACGTCCATAGGCGTGCTTGGCGTGTTAATTTGCTGGGATCAATGGTTTCCAGAAGCGGCACGGCTTATGGCCTTAGCAGGTGCCGAATTACTGATTTATCCTACGGCTATCGGCTGGAATCCTGTCGACGAACACGACGAAAAACAACGCCAGCTAGACGCGTGGGTCACGATTCAGCGCGCTCATGCAGTCGCTAACGGTATCCCCGTTATTTCGTGTAACCGCATTGGCTTTGAACCGGCACCTGATTCAGATACTGGCATTGAATTTTGGGGTAATAGCTTTATCGCAGGCCCACAAGGTGAAATCCTTGACCGCGCTGACGATAAACAAACACGACTCTTGACAACTAATCTCAACAAAAAAAATACCGAACAGGTTAGACAAATCTGGCCTTATTTGCGCGACCGCCGCATTGATGCTTACGCTAACCTAGTCAAACGTTATATCGATTAAAACCTCATGGCACATACTTTCCGTTTACATCCAAGGCTTGAACAAGACTGCATAAAAATCGGCCGTTTTGAGTTATGTCAGTTATTAATGATGAACGACCAAAACTATCCGTGGTTTATCTTAGTGCCCGAAAAAGCCGATGTACGCGAAATTTATCAGCTAAATAGCGCTGAGCGATTATTATTAAGCGATGAATCGTGTTATTTAGCGGCCCAATTAGCTCAGATTTATCAAGCCGATAAAATGAATATCGCCGCCATAGGTAATTTAGTGCCCCAACTTCACATTCACCATATTGTTCGTTACCAATCTGACCTTGCTTGGCCTGCGCCTGTTTGGGGCTTCGCCCCAGCGAACCCTTATCACCCAGAACAGATACAGAAACACATCGACATGCTAAAGCAGCAATTAACGCACTGCCGATTTGGGCTACCAACGTAAGGCGGGACAGGGTATTTAGGGTGCGGGTGTTGGCAGCAGGGATGCTGCCACCAAGCCTACAGGGATGTATTTACGGCGCCCTGCACCCTGAATACCCTGTCCCTGCTAAAGTGTGTAGCCCCGATTTGAGTCAAATCCTAACGACTAATCACGACAAGCTTACCTAGCCTCGGTATAATCGCGCGTTGTGCATAGACATTAGGGTTTGTGCGCCAACACAAACTCAACAAGCCAAGACCACATGAATCAACAACAATTCGACCACTATGCGCGCGAAGGCTATAACCGTATTCCGCTGCATAAAGAAATCCTCGCTGATTTAGACACGCCGCTTAGTGCTTATTTAAAATTAGCCAACGGCGCGTATTCTTATTTATTTGAATCCGTTCAAGGCGGTGAGCAATGGGGCCGTTACTCCATTATTGGTTTGCCGTGTCAAACGATTATTAAAATCACCGGTAACAACATTCGCATAGAACAAGACGGTGTTTTAACCGAACAACTCAGCCATGCAAACCCTTTAGTGTGGATTGAAGAATATCAAAGCCACTATAACGTCCCTGATATAGCAGGCTTACCGCGTTTTAGCGGTGGTTTAGTCGGTTATTTTGGCTATGAAACCATTGGCTATATTGAGCCTAAAGCCTTAAAGCGCCCTAAGCCAGACCCGTTAAATTGTCCTGATATTTTATTAATGGTGTCAGAGGAATTATTAGTTTTTGATAATTTAAGTGGTAAGTTACTCATCTTAATTCATGCCAATCCGGAAGAAGCAAAACGCCTATCACAACGCACAACAGCGTTTACAAACCTTAGCCGATAACATTCGCACGGGTTTAATTGAGCCTGAAACAACGGTACACACTAACACCGTTAACGAAAGCGATTTTATTTCCGGCTTTACCCGTGAAGGCTATGAAAATGCAGTATTAAAAGCTAAGCAATACATTACCGACGGCGATATTATGCAAGTCGTATTATCGCAACGCATGACGATTCCATTTAAATCATCAGCGCTGAATTTATACCGTGCCTTACGGTGCTTAAATCCATCGCCTTATATGTTTTATATGCATTGCGCGGATTTTTATATTGTCGGTTCATCACCGGAAATCTTAGTAAGGCTAGAAGAGCAAACCGTCACGGTAAGACCCATTGCCGGTACGCGTAAACGTGGCGTCACACCTGAGCAAGACTTAGCGTTGGAACAAGAGTTATTAGCTGACCCTAAAGAAATCGCCGAACATTTAATGCTGATAGATTTAGGTCGTAACGATACCGGACGCGTTGCTGAAATCGGTACCGTTAAAGTCACCGACAAAATGATTATCGAACGTTATTCCCATGTTATGCACATCGTGTCTAATGTCACCGGCCAATTGCAAACCGGCAAAAACGCGTTTGACGTTTTTAGCTGCGACCTTTCCGGCGGGTACCGTCAGCGGTGCACCCAAAATTCGAGCGATGGAAATTATCGACGAATTAGAACCGGTTAAGCGTGGTATTTATTCAGGCGCCGTCGGTTACATCTCCTGGTCAGGTAATCTTGATACCGCAATCGCTATTCGGACTGCCGTGATTAAAGACCAACACCTACATATACAAGCCGGTGCCGGAATTGTTTATGACTCACTACCTGCCTCTGAATGGGAAGAAACAATGAATAAAGGCCGTGCGATTTTCCGTGCTGTGGCAATGGCCGAAGCCGGTTTAGAAGGAGAGCAATCAGCATGAGTAAGCATATCGTCATGGTCGATAATTACGACTCATTTACTTACAACCTCGTACAATACTTAGGTGAACTAGGTGCAAACGTCACTGTGGTGCGTAACGATCAAGTCACTGTAGAAGATTTAGAGCGTTTAGCACCGGATAAAATCGTTATTTCACCAGGGCCTTGTACGCCTAAAGAAGCCGGTATTTCGGTTGCCACTATTTTAACGTTTGCCGGGCGCGTGCCGATTTTAGGCGTGTGTTTAGGCCATCAAAGCATAGGCCATGCTTTTGGCGGCGAAATTATCCACGCTAGCAGCATTATGCACGGCAAAACCTCAGCGGTTTATCATCATAATACCGGCGTATTTACCGGTCTAAGCAACCCATTCACAGCAACGCGTTATCACTCGCTAGTCATTGCGCAAAACAGCCTGCCAGAATGCTTAGAAATCACCGCATGGACCCAAGATGACAACGGTCAAATCGAAGAAATCATGGGGGTTAGGCATAAAACCTTAGATATAGAAGGCGTACAGTTTCATCCCGAATCCATCTTAACCGAACACGGGCATGATTTACTGAAAAACTTCTTAGACCGATAAGAGAGTCACGCATGACGCTTCAACAAAGCTTGCAACACTTATTAAACCGGCATGATTTAAGCCATAATGAAATGCGTGAGGTCATGCGGCAAATCATGACCGGCCAAGCCAGCGAAGCGCAAATCGCCGCATTTTTTAATCGCCTTACGCTTAAAAGGCGAGACCGTGGATGAAATTGCCGCAGCCGTTGAGGTCATGCGTGAACTCGCAACACCGATTCAACTCACCGGCAACCATTTAATTGATACGTGCGGCACAGGTGGCGACGGTGCCAACACGTTTAATATTTCCACCACTAGCGCGTTTGTCGTTGCAGCGGCAGGTGGCCAAGTCGCTAAACATGGTAATCGTTCGGTATCTGGGCTGTGTGGTAGCGCTGATGTATTAGAGGCAGCAGGTGTTAACCTGGATTTAACCCCAGAGCAAGTCACCGATTGTGTGAAACAGTTAGGCGTAGGTTTTTTATTTGCGCCTAAACACCATGGCGCGATGAAACATACCGCTAACGTGCGCAAACAACTCGGCGTCAGAACTTTATTTAATCTATTAGGCCCATTAGCTAATCCCGCCTCAGCACCAAATCAACTAATCGGCGTCTTCAGTAGCGATTGGCTAACACCGCTGGCTCAGGTATTAAAAAAATTAGGTAGCCAACATGTGTTAGTCGTACACGCTGAAGACGGCTTAGATGAAATTAGCTTAAGCTCGCCAACGACTATTGCCGAATTGAAAAATGGCGAAATCATCTGCTACCAAATTACCCCTGAGCAATTTGGCATCGAGTCAGCGCCACTGTCGGCTTTAACCGTCGCCAACGCCCAAGACAGTTTAAGAATTATGTGTAGCGTATTCGCCAATGAAACCAGCCCTGCCCTGGATATTGTTAAGCTCAACGCGGGGGCGGCGATTTACGCGGCCAACCTCACTGACACCTTAGCACAAGGCATTAGCTTAGCTGAAAATGTACTCAGCCAAGGTCTAGCCTTAACCAAATTCAACCAATTTATAGCCTATAGCCAAAACGTTTAGCAGCCCACATGACTAACTCTACACCTGACATTCTGAAAAAAATCCTCGATAAAAAAGCCGAAGAAGTGGCTAACCGTAAGCAAAACATGTCTATCGACTTATTACAAGACATGGCACAAGCGGTACAAGCCCCGCGTGGTTTTTATCGCGCATTACTAGACAAAGCGTCAAAACAAAAACCTGCCATCATCGCCGAAATTAAAAAAGCGTCACCCAGCCAAGGCGTGATTAGAGAAGATTTTCAACCCGTCACGATTGCCCAAGACTACGCGATGAATGGCGCTACCTGCTTATCGGTATTAACTGACAAGCATTTCTTTCAAGGTTCAGAAGCGTACTTACAAATGGTCAGGGAACGTTGCCCGCTACCGGTATTAAGAAAAGACTTCATGATTGACAGCTATCAAATCTATGAATCTAGGGCTTTAGGGGCAGATTGTATTTTACTGATAGTCGCCGCCTTAACCGACGAAGCTATGCACGAACTGGAGCAAACAGCGCTTAAGCTAGGCATGGATGTGTTAGTTGAAGTACATGATGCCGAAGAGCTAGAACGTGCGCTAGCACTGCAAACTCCGTTACTTGGGATTAACAACCGTGACTTACGCACGTTTAACACCTCGCTAAACACCACATTAGAGCTGAAAAATGCGATTCCTGACGGCAAACTCATCGTCACCGAAAGTGGTATCCATGACCAAGCTGCAGTCAAGCTCATGCAAGACCATGATATTTACACATTCTTAGTCGGCGAAGCGTTTATGCGTGCCGAAAGACCTGGGCTAAAAATGCGCGAGTTATTTGGTTTAGCATGATTACGGTGATTCAACGAGTAAACTCGGCGCAAGTAACGGTCGCTTGCGAAATGGTAGGACGCATTGATAAAGGCATTATGGCGTTAGTCGCTGTCGAAAAAAACGACAGCGAAACCCAGGCGCAAAAACTGTTAAACAAAATCTTAAGCTACCGTATTTTCGCCGACAGCAACGACCGCATGAACTTAAGTTTAGCCGATATTGGCGGCGGTTTATTGCTAGTGCCACAATTTACCCTGGCCGCCGATACCAACAGTGGCAACCGCCCTAGTTTCAGCCCAGCCGCGAGCCCAGAACACGGCCTGCAATTATTCACTTATTTAAGCGAGCTAGCTTTACAACAACACCCAGTAGTTGCGTTTGGTCAATTTGGCGCTGATATGCAAGTATCGTTAATTAATAACGGGCCAGTGACGTTTATGTTAAAGGCTTAACTCAGTTATTTTGGCGTGTAAACTGTATTAAACCGCGTCCAATCAAGAACTCATAGTTTTGCACACCCAATCATTCACAATCCCTGCCGGAATGACGACTTGGATACAAACTACGGATTCTCAAATTGGGTGGGGTATAGCAAACTTTTGGCTTCAACCACCTGTTAAATTCAGTCAATAACGGCTTAATTTATACTTTAAACAGTTAAGTTTTCGGCTTTTGCAGCTCGTTGTAGGGTACGCTACGCGTACCTTTTTATTGATTTTATTACGATTTTTTAATGGTACGCACAGCGTACCCTAATCAAAAAAACCGAAAATTTGACCGTTAAGAGTATATACAGAGAGTCGATATAAGCCACGTAGCGTAATTACAAGGAGTTGTGTATTGGATAAGCAATCTTTAAGCGAACGCGATATATGCACCAAAATTATTACCCCGGCGATTTTGCAACAAGACTGGCAACAGCATCAGTTCAGGGAAGAAGTCAAACTCACTGCGGGCCGTATCATGGTGCGCGGCACACTGGCGGCGCGCATACAAAATCCAAACAAAAAAGGCGGCCCGAAGCGGGCTGATTTTGTGCTTTACGCCCGCCCTAACCTTCCTATTGCCGTCATCGAAGTCAAACACGCTAAATTCTCAGTTGGCCATGGTATGCAACAAGCACTAACCTATGCGGAAATGCTGGATGCACCGTTTGCCATTAGCAGTAATGGACATAGTTTTTTGTTACATGACCGCACCGGTCTCACGCAACCGACCGAGCGAGAGCTGCAACTGCATGAATTCCCTTCATTAGATGAGTTGTGGCCGTTATATCAACAATGGCAAGCGTTGACAGAAACAAAAGCGGATAAACTCATCGAACAACCGCTTTACACTGACGGCAGTGGCCGCGAACCTCACTATTACCAGCTAGTCGCAATAAACCGTGCCATTGCAGCCATAGCTAAAGGCCAGCACCGTATTCTTTTGGTCATGGCCACCGGCACCGGCAAAACTTACACGGCGTTCCAAATTATCTGGCGACTTTGGAAAGCTAAGGCAAAACGGCGCATCTTATTTCTTGCCGACCGCAACATCCTGATTGACCAAACCATGCAACAAGATTTTGCCCCTTTTGGCGAAGTCATGCACAAAGTCGTCAACCGCGAGGTCAAGAAAAACTACGAAATTTACTTGGCTTTATACCAAGCCGTCACAGGCAAAGAAGAATGGAAACAAATCTACCGACAATTTCCGGCAGATTTTTTTGATTTAGTCGTGGTCGATGAATGCCATCGCGGCAGCGCTGCCGATGATTCGGCTTGGCGCGAGGTACTGGACTACTTTAACGGCGCGACACATTTAGGATTAACCGCAACCCCCAAAGAAACCAAAGAAATTAGCAACATAACTTACTTTGGTGACCCCATCTACACCTACTCGCTTAAACAAGGCATAGAAGACGGCTTTCTAGCGCCTTACAAAGTCATTCGTATTGCCAGCGATGTCGATGCTGTTGGCTATACGCCCGAACAAAATAAGCGGGATAAATACGGCCAGCTTGTCGAGCAGCGTCAATACAACACCCAAGACTTCGACCGCAATTTAGTACTGGAAAAACGCACCCAACTCGTCGCCAGCAAAGTTTGGCAATACCTGAGCGCCACAGACCCCATGGCCAAAACCATAGTATTTTGCGATAACCAAGACCATGCCGAGCGTATGCGTCAAGAGCTGGTCAAACTGATTCCAGCCGCCGCTAAAAATCGCCGCTATGTCATGCGCATCACCGGCGATGATAGCGAAGGCAAAGCCCAGTTATCGTATTTTATCGACAATGACGAGCTTTATCCGGTTATCGCCACTACCTCCAAATTGCTGACTACCGGCGTCGATGCCAAAACTTGTAAGCTCATCGTCTTGGATCAAACCATTAATTCCATGACCGAGTTCAAACAAATCATCGGTCGTGGTACGCGTTTACGCGAAGACTACCAAAAGCTCTACTTCACTATTATGGACTTTAAAGGCGCAACGCGCTTATTTGCCGATCCCGATTTCGACGGCGAACCGGTAGTCATCTACGAGCCTAACCCGGATGACCCTATCGTTCCGCCCGAACTACCTGCCCCAATGGGCATTAATGAACTGGAATCACCGCCTTACAACACAGACAACACCGAGCTGGAAACTAGCGCTGGCGGCAGCCCAGGCCGCAGCAAATACGTGATTGACGATGTTAACGTGCGCGTAGCCGTCGAGCGTGCACAATACCTAAATGCCGATGGCAAACTCATTACCGAAGACTATCGCGTCTTGCTAAAAGACGACATTAAAAAAACCTTGCAAGCAGAATTCGTCAGCTTAACGGATTTTTTACGCCGCTGGCACAGTGCCGAACGTAAACAAGCCATACTGATAGAACTCGCCGAACAAGGCGTCCCGCTTCAAGTCCTGCAACAAGCCGTGCCTAATGGCAGTGAGCTGGATGCGTTTGATTTAGTCGCCTACGTGGCTTTTGAGCAAAAACCACTTACCCGCCGCGAACGCGCCAATCAGGTCAAAAAAAACGCGATGTGTTTGGGAAATACGGCGACCAAGCCCGCGCTGTTCTGGAAGCCTTGCTAGAAAAATTCGCCGATCACGGTATTTATGACATTGAAGACGCCAACATATTAGAATTGCCGCCTTTTGACCGATTCGGCAGCAAAACTCAAATCCGGCGTGGCATTTTTGGCGGCGTAGAGCAATACGCCCAAGCCATCCAAGAACTGGAACAAGCGCTATACGACATCGCCGAACAAAAACAGGCGTAACTCTACTGAACAGTCACAATTCGGTATCTTGAGTTGCCGTGCGCTGTGCGCACCTTTTTTATTGCATTAATGACCATTCATAATGGTGCGCACAGCGCACCTAAAAACCGAAAACTTAACCGTTTAAAGTCTATTTGCCTAACAACATGAAGAGAACCAGCGAATGAATCTCAGCAGTACCATCAAATCCATACAAGACATCATGCGCAAAGACGACGGTGTCGATGGTGATGCCCAACGCTTAGGGCAATTAACTTGGATGCTGTTCCTGAAAGTCTTCGACCAACGCGAAGAAGAATGGGAAGATAATGCCAAAGAAAACAAGGAACTGTACAACTCACCATTACCTGAACAAATGCGTTGGCGTAACTGGGCAGCTTACGTGCCGGGAGCAGATAACAAAAAAAGCGCCGCAAAAATCGCCTACCGAGATTATTGGCTTCGTCAATAACGAGTTGTTCCCCGCGCTAAAAGACCTCGATGCCAACCAAAGCCCTCAGCACAAAGTCATCCGTAGTGTATTTGAAGACGCCAACAACTACATGAAATCGGGAACTCAATTACTCGCCGTCATAGAAAAACTGGAAGAAGCAATTAATTTCCACGATTTTACAACCCGCGCCAGCCTGGGCGATGTTTACGAACAAATGCTCAACGACTTGCGTAGCGCCGGCAATGCCGGTGAATTCTACACCCCTCGCGCCATCACCCAATTTATGGTCGACCGTATTAACCCGCGCCTGGACAAACGCGAAACAGTATTAGACCCGGCCTGCGGCACCGGTGGCTTTTTAACGGCGGCGATTGACTATTTCCGTCATCAAATTACCGATAAATCCGGTACCCAAGATCAACGCGCCATTGAAACGCTGATTCACGGCATAGAGAAAAAACAACTACCGCATTTGCTGTGTACCACTAATATGTTGTTGCACGGCATTGATGTACCTAGCCAAATCGAACACAAAAACACCTTAGCCATAGGCTGGAACGAATGGAACAACAACGATAAAGTGGCTTGCGTGATTACCAATCCCCCGTTTGGCGGCTATGAAGACGACGGTGTCGGCAGCGATTACCCCTCAGACCTCAAAACCCGCGAAACGGCCGATATGTTCATGGCACTCATTATTAAAAAACTGCTTAAACAACAAGGCCGGGCTGCTGTCGTTTTGCCCGATGGCTTTCTGTTTGGCGATGGCATTAAAGCCGCGCTAAAAAAGCTGCTACTGCGCGACTGCAAGCTACACACGATTGTGCGCCTACCTAAAGGCGTGTTTGCGCCCTACACGACGATAAAAACTAATCTGCTGTTTTTTACCAAAGGCAACATCGCAGACGATGGCAGCGAGCCGTTTCAAACCGATACTATTTGGTATTACGAACACCCTTATCCGGCAGGCTATAAAAGCTACTCCAAAACCAAACCGATACGTTTTGACGAATTCGCGCCCGAAATCGCTTGGTGGGGCAGCGAAGATAACGACTTTGCCGACCGGGTAGAACATGAATTCGCCTGGAAAGTGGATTTTAAAACCAAACGCGAGCAAGCCGAAGCCGCCGCCGAGCCGCATTGGCAACGCGCCGAGCAATTGAACAATCAAGCAGCTAACTTAGACAACCAAGCCAAAGACTTGGCAAAAAGCCTAATCGGCAGCACAGACAGCCACTACCGCGAACAAATTAACGCGCAAATCGCCGCCTTGCGTGAACAAGCCGAGCCCCTGCGCCTACAAGCCCGCGACGCCCAAGCCGCAGGCGACCGTCTCTATTGGCCTATCTTCAACCTGGACAGCAAAAACCCCCAACGCCCCGGAACAAGAAAGCCACGACCCCGATTTATTGCTGGAAAAATATAAAATCCTGTTAAGTGAAATCGAAGAAACCGAAAACCGCCTCAAAAGCGAACTGGCCGCTGCACTGGCGCATCATTTCACAACGGAGACCGCCGAATGAACGCCCACCCGCTGTTACTCGACGACATCCGCCAACTAATAGAAACTAGCCGCCATACACTCGCTGTCACCGTTAACAGTGCCTTAACGCAACTCTATTGGCACATCGGCCAACGCATCCGTAGCGAAGTGCTTAACCATGAGCGTGCCGAATACGGCGAGCAAATTGTCTCGACACTGGCTAGACAATTAGAAACAGAATACGGACGCGGCTTTTCCACAAAAAACTTGCGCCACATGCTGCGTTTTGCCGACGTGTTTGCCGACCCAGAAATTGTCTCCGCACTGCAGAGACAATTGAGTTGGACGCATATCAAAACGTTGATTTACATCGATGACCCAATGAAACGCGATTTTTACCTGCAAATGTGCCAACAGGAACGCTGGAGTACGCGCACACTGCAAGAACGAATGGATTCATTGCTGTTTGAACGCACAGCCTTATCCCGATTACCCGAAGAACTACTCGCCAACGAACTCGCCAGCTTGCGCGCAACCAACAAATTAAGCCCCACGCTGATACTTAAAGACCCTTATGTGCTGGATTTTCTACAACTCAACGACCGTTATCTGGAAAAAGACCTAGAAGACGCTATTCTGCGCGAGCTAGAACACTTCCTACTAGAGCTGGGGGCAGGCTTTACTTTTGTCGCCCGCCAAAAGCGGTTGCAAATCGACAACGACGACTTCTACATCGACTTATTATTTTACAACCGCCGCCTAAAACGCCTGGTCGCGATTGACTTAAAACTGGGCGACTTTAAAGCCGCCGACAAAGGCCAAATGGAGTTATACCTGCGCTGGCTAGCCAAATATGAACAAGAACCGGGCGAAGCCGCACCGCTAGGCATTATCTTGTGCAGTGGCAAAAAACAAGAGCAAATCGAACTCTTAGAACTGGACGCCAGCGGCATCCACGTTGCCGAATACCTTACCGAACTACCACCCAAAGCCCTGCTACAACAAAAACTACACGAAGCTATCACCCGCTCCCGACAACGGCTGGAAAACGGCACAATTGCGAGCAATGGAGAGAACGCCTAATGGATGCACAACAGTTTTTGGCGGAATTTGGGCATATTGTGAATGCGCCGGGTGGCGTGGCGAAGTTGCGGGAGTTGGTTTTACAGCTAGCAGTACAAGGACGGCTGATAAATGCTCTTACAACAACCGAATCATCAAATGTGTTGTTGGCAGAGGTTCGTGCAATCAAGGCCAAACTCGTTGCCGAAAAAAAACTATCACGGGAAAAACCATTTCCTGAAATTTCTAAACCAGAAATTGATGCCAAGAGCCCTTCACATTGGGAGTGGATTAGATTCGGTGAAATATGGCAATTACTGTCTGGCCGTGATCTCGAACCAGGTCAATATAACGACTCAAAAAATGGTATTCCCTATATTACTGGCGCAAGCAACATCGAAAACGGTGTTATCAATATAAATCGATGGACAGATTCGCCTTTGGTGGTTTCAACGGTGGGGGACTTACTGATTACATGTAAAGGCACAATTGGAAAAACAGCATTCAATAATATTGGCGAAGTGCATATCGCGCGTCAAATTATGGCGATATCGGAATTTTTCCGGAAAAATTGAACACAGGTTTTCTCAAAATTTGGCTTGATGGGTTTATCAGCCATTTGGTGAATAAATCAAAAAGTATGATTCCAGGATTCTCAAGGGATGACCTTATCTTAGCAATTTATCCAGTTCCTCCAACCGAAGAACAAGCCCGCATCGTCGCTAAAGTTGATGAATTGATGGCTTTGTGCGACACGCTGGAACAGCAACAACAGCAGCGCCGCCAACTACAAAAACGCCTTACGCCAGTTCACCCTGCAAGCCGTCGCCACCGCCACCAGCTCCGACGAACTCCAAACCACCTGGACTCGCCTCGCCGACAACTTTGGACAGTTGTTTAGCGCACCGGAGGATATAGCTGATCTCAGGCAAGCAATCCTAGATCTCGCGTTCGCTGGGAATATTTCAGAACAATTAGAAAAAATAACTCCCGATCTTGTTGAATCATTACATCTGCGAAAGATGGAGTTGTCTGCTGAAAAAAAAATCAAAAGGGAAACACCTGTGATTGATTTTCCAGGCATCACTGAGATGCTTGGAAATCTCCCTCATCAATGGGCATGGGTGCGACTCAATGACATCGCCAGTGTGGTTAGAGGTGGGTCTCCAAGGCCAGCGGGCGATCCGAAGTTTTACGGGGGAAATATTCCATTTCTGAAAGTTGCTGATGTTACGGCATCCAAAGGTATGTTTGTAGAAGGTTACACCTCGACCATTACTGAAGCGGGACTCAATAAAACTCGTGAGATTTCTACTCGAACGGTTCTTTTGACAAATAGTGGCGCTACGCTTGGCGTCCCTGCAATTTGTGAGTTCAGGACAACCTTCAATGACGGAATCGCAGCGTTTATAGAACTAAATGAAGCGGTTTTTGATGAGTATCTTTGTCTCTTTTTGAAGTCAAAAACAAAGTGGTTGCAGGACATCGCTTCTAGAGGCCAAGGACAACCAAATCTCAACACAGAAATCATTCGTTCAATGTGGTTCCCTTTGGCACCTATCGCCGAGCAATATCGTGTTGTCAATAGAGTATCTGAGTTAATGCGAATCTGTGACTTATTGGAAATGAAGCTTCGCAAGTCTTCTGAAATCGTTGAGCGCCTTGTAATTGCTTCTATTTCTAGTATCACCGGCATCACTACCGAACAAATAAAGGATGAACCCATGAAAGCCCCACAAACCGAACTCATAGCCCCATTAAAACTAGCCCAAGCCCCGGACATCAAAGCTCAAGCCCCCTTGGCAACGCTGTTAGCTCGACATAATGGCGAAATGAGCGCTAAGGATTTATGGCAACGCTTCGGCGGCGAGATTGATGCGTTTTATGCGCAATTGAAAATCGAAATCGCGCACGGCTGGATTTTGGCACCTGAACCCGCAAAAATGCGCGAGAAAGCGTAAGCCTTCATAATGCAGACACATCAATACCCCAGCCCAAGCCTTAATAATTTATGCATCCCTCAGCACACAAATATTTAAACATGGCTGGTCATGAGGTTTTAATTCACACACCTTGCACGGTTTGGTAACATCATCAGGAAATATTCTATTTAATGGGGCAACGTAACGTGAAAAAACAATCAACCTCGGCACTGCCAGCGGATTATGCCCGCATCATCGCCGCAACCCATCATGACCCGTTTGCGGTGTTAGGCCGCCATCCTAGCGGGACTGGAACCCGTATTACCGTGTATATGCCAAACGCTGAGCGTGTCGCGGTCGCGGATATTGATTTAGCCTTAACCCGCATCGACGGCACTGATTTTTTTGAGGCGACGACGAGCGCAACGTTACCGGAGCATTATCAGTTA
>NZ_LAJX01000061.1 GCF_000963695.1 Methylocucumis oryzae | reverse complement strand
GTGCCGGTATTGCCCATCTTTATTTTGTCAGTATTCATCCTTTTGAGGACGGCAATGGCCGAATCGGTCGGGCGCTGGCCGAAAAAGCCCTGGCTCAAATGTCTAGGGCAAACCGACGCTAATCGCGATTGCCTACACGATTGAGCGCAACAAAAAAGCCTACTATAGCGCGCTTGAACAAGCTAACCGGCACAATGAAATAACGCCTTGGCTGATTTATTTTGCAGACTTGGTATTAAATGCCCAAAATTTTACGGCCACTTGGATTGAGTTTTTAATTAGTAAAGCCAAACTCTATGACCGTTTACGCGGGCAGCTAAACCTACGCCAAGAAAAAAGTGTTGGCTAAGTTGTTTTGCGCAGGCCCGGACGGATTTATCGGTGGTTTGAGTGCAGAAAAATACATTGGTATTACCGGTGCGCCTAGAGCCACCGCCACTCGCGATTTACAGGATTTAGTTGGAAAAGGGGTGTTGCTAAGGCATGGGGAGCGTAAACATACGCGCTATGTGCTTAATCTCAACTAAAAAAATGGTAATCTAAGACAAGAACAGAAGTGCTTACTGTAAGTAACGAATCAGCAATATTGACAGGATTATTCTATGAGTTACGCCGAATTTAATGCGATTATTGAGCAACTGCGCAAAGGTGAAATAAATCGAGCGCAGGCTGAGGCTTTATTGACAGCACTAAAGCCGGTTGAAATCACTGAGCAAGAAAGTGAACAGCAACCGATGAGTGCGCAGCCTGTTAATACCGCGCAAATCGCCATTATCGGCTTATCAGGACAATTTCCAGGCGCTGAAAATACCGAACAATTTTGGCGTAATTTAGTGACTGGCGTTGATGCCATTGCTGAGTTGCCTAAGTGCTATCAAACGGAAGCGCCCAAGCCAGGCGCATTAACGCAAGGCGGTTATTTAGCGAAAAGAGCGTGTTTTGATGCTTGGTTTTTTAATATTCCTCCTAAGGAAGCCGAAGCCATGCATCCGCATCAACGCTTAGTGTTACAAGAAGGTTGGAAAGCGTTAGAAGATGCTGGTATTAATCCTAAGCGTTTAGCCAATACAGCGACCGGTGTATTTATCGGCGCAGAGCCGGTAGCTTATTTTCATGATTCGTTTACCGGCTCATCGGAAGCGATTATTGCCTCTCGCTTAGCCTATTTTTTAAATTTAAAAGGCCCGGCCTTAGTCATTAATACCGGTTGCTCGTCTTCGGGTGTTGCGATTCATAGTGCTTGTCAAAGCCTTGCGATAGGTGAATCGGATTTAGCATTGGCTGGTGGTGTATTTGCGATGCTCGATCAACACATGTTGAATAGTTTAACCCGCATAGGCATGGTTGCGGCTAATGCGCGTTGCCGCAGCTTTGATGCCAACGCAGACGGTACGGTATTCTCTGAAGGTGTAGGGATTGTTGTATTAAAACGCTTAGCAGATGCGCTAGCTGACCAAGACCCGATTTATGCGGTCATTACCGCTTCAGGTATTAACCAAGATGGCACTAGCAACGGCATTACCGCTCCCAATGGGCAAGCGCAAGCGGCATTAATTGAGCAGCTTTATCAACGCCATCATATCAATCCAGAAACGATTAGTTACATCGAAGCACATGGCACAGGCACGACACTAGGCGACCCGGTTGAAGCGAATGCCTTGGTGCGCGCATTTCGTCAGTTTACCGATAAACAAGCGTTTTGTGCGCTAGGCAGTGCCAAAGCGCATATTGGTCACACCTCAGCAAGCGCAGCGGTGATAGGTTTGATTAAATTGGTGTTGTCTATGCAACACCGAGTCTTACCTAAGCTGTTACATTTTGAGCAACTCAATCCATTGATAGAATTGGCGGGTTCGCCATTTTATCTAACTACAGAAACCCAAGCTTGGCAGCCGTCGGGTGATAATTCGTTGTTAGTGGCGGCATTAAGCTCATTCGGTCATAGCGGGACTAATGTGCATCTTGTCGTTAGCGAGTTTATTGCAGAATCGGTAGTGAATAAAGCGCTGACAGAATATCTGATACCTATTTCAGCCAAAACCCCAGAAAGCTTGCGTGCTTATGCGCAAAAACTAGCCGATTTTCTTCGCATAACCCAATCAATAGATTTAGCTGACTTAGCCTACACTCTACAGATAGGGCGCGAGGCTATGGTTGAACGCGCGGCTTTTGTCTGTACAAATTTAACGCACTTACAACAACAACTCATCGCGTTTAGCCAAGGTGAAATCTTAACCGGCATCTATTCTGCTGTTGTATCTGAGCATCCGGTGTTAACGGATTTGCCGGCACAAGCGGCATTAACTGAAATTGCGCAGGTTTGGGTAGAAGGTCGATTACGTGCTTGGCCTTGCTGGTATGGCGAAGTAAAACCTAAGCGTATTCATGCGCCGGTGTATCAATTTGCCGAAGAAGCTTATTGGGCAACGGCTAAGCCTGTTAGCACGATTGATTATTTACACCCATTGCTGCATAAAAATTGCTCAACTATTAATGGCTTATGTTATCAAAGCGATTTTACCGGTGAGGAATTTTATTTAGCCGGGCATTGCGTACACGGCGTTAAAGTTTTACCCGGCGTTGCGCATTTAGAATTAGCGATTGCAGCATTAATCAATGGCTTAGCTCAATCATCATCGTTTATCGCGCTTGAGTTACACAATGTTGCTTGGTTAAAACCGCTGGTGTTAAAAAATAATGGCTTACGGATTTTTACTCGCTTAACACCTGATACGGCTCAGCGCTTTCGTTTTACCGTGGAAGGTTTAACCGACACAGGCGAGACAGAGTGTTATAGCCAAGGGTTAGCGTCTTTGCTGACGACAGTTGAACTTAAAAGCTTAGCGTTAACGCAATTACGCGAACGCATGGCGGAATTTATGGTGCCGGTTGAGCGATGCTATAAACGCTTCAGGCAAGCTGGTATTGTTCATGGTGTTGATATGTCCGCGCTAAAAACGCTGTATTGCAATCGCGAAAACGTATTAGCACATATTGTGTTACCAGAGACATTGCAGGCGTCGTTTAGCCAGTATCATTGGCATCCAAGTTTACTAGACAGCGTACTACAAGCCACGATAGGTTTTAGCTTAGCGGCTGCTGATGACAGTGCAGAAACCGTATTGCCTTTTACGGTAGAGCACTGCCAATGGTTTAAGCCTTTGCAGGCTTCGCTGTGGTGTTGGTTATCGAAAACGCAAAGCTTAGCGGGCATTAAATTTGATATTGAGATTTGCTCGGAAGATGGCTCGGTTTGCGCCCGTTTAAACGGTTTTAATGCTAGGCCGTTACAGGTGTTGACACGCAATAACTCAGAGGCACCGTCCAGGCAGCAAGAATATCTTATCGCCCCAGTTTGGCAACCGTTACTCAATGCTGAGTTATTAAGACAAACGCTTCCCACACCCGATGTCGTCATTAATGCTACGCCAGAGCAGTTGGCTCAATTGCAGACCTGGTATCCATCGTTACAAGCGATTAACTTGCCTAAACAGGCTAGTTTTGAACAGGTTAGCGAGCTATTAAGCGGTAGGCCTATCCAGCATCTGTTATGGTTTCCTGTGAATAGCCCAGATGAGATGCCGCAAGCTAGTGTGTTACAACTGTTTCATTTAAGCAAAGCTTTGTTAAGTTTAGGGTTTGCTGCACAACCGTTAATCTGGACCTTGATAACGGAAAACTGTGCTAGCGTGCCGGGTTTTGCCATTCAGCCTAGCCATGCTTCAGTTCACGGTTTTATCGGCAGTTTAGCTAAAGAATTACCAAACTGGCGTTTGCGATTATTGGATGTTGATGATGCGGCGCAGTTAAACCAAGATTTATTCGCGTTGACTGAATTACCTGCGGGTGAAGTATTAGCGTATCGCGATAGCCAGTGGTGGCAATTAGTTTTAAGGCCGTGGTTAAGCTCAAGCTCGCAAATACTTGGCAAATCTTGGTATAAACAGCGCGGTGTGTATGTGGTTTTAGGCGGCGCTGGGGGTATAGGCATGGCATGGAGCCGCTATGTCATTGAAACCTATCAAGCGCGTGTGGTCTGGTTAGGACGTAAACCGTTAACGGCTGAGATTAATACCAAGCTTGCTGAATTTGCGCATTATGACATTCCGCCTTGGTATATTGCTGCCGATGCGACGGATAAAACTTCGTTAATCAATGCTTATCAGTTAATCAAAAGCCGTTATCCTGACATCCATGGCGTGGTGCATTCGGCGATAGTGTTACAAGACCAAAGCATTGCTAGCATGACTGAGCCACAGTTTATCGCTGGGTTAAGCGCCAAAGTCGATACTAGCGTGAATCTGGCTGAAGTATTCGGTGACGGAAACTTGGATTTTATGCTGTTTTTTTCATCAATTATCGCGTTTGGCAAAGCCGCAGGCCAAAGCAATTACGCCGCAGGCTCGACGTTTTAAAGATGCATTCGCGTTAAGCTTAGCTCAGCAAAAACCTTATCCGGTCAAAATCATGAACTGGGGCTACTGGGGTACGGTAGGTGTTGTGGCGTCAGAGGAATATCGGCGGCGTATGCAACGGGTAGGCTTAGGTTCGATTACGCCTGAACAAGGCATGGCAGGCTTAAATCAGTTACTCGCTGCACCGCTGCCACAGTTAGCTATGCTAGTGACAGAAAATACCGGTGTGTTACCGAATTTTGACCTCACTTGGAGTTTAACTGCAAGCCATGAACTTGGCGTCGTTGATTTAAACGCGTTAGCACAACGGCTACAAGCGCACTCGTTTGCTATTACCTCAGACGTCTTAAATGCCGCTGAGCCGATTCCTGCTAGTGAAGCGTTATTAGCCCGATTATTATTGGCTCAGTTGGTTCGTTTTGGTTTAAAGCCAGGTCAGGTATTTAATTTAAACGAGTTAAAACAAGAGCTTAATTGGTTGGCGTTATACGATAAATGGTTTGCTGAAAGTTTCGCGCTGTTAGCGCGAGTAGGGCTGATTGAGAGTGTTGGGGCGTTTTAATTATCTCGTACCTGAGGATTATTGCGATAACCCTTGGCATGACTGGCAAGCCAATCGCTCTACTTGGCTTGCCAATCCGCTATTAAAGCCGATGTTAGACCTAGTCCAGCCTATGCTGGAAGCGTTACCGGCCATTTTAGCCGGTCAGCAAGCCGCGACGTCTGTGATGTTCCCCGGCGGCTCTATGGCATTGGTAGAAACGATTTACCAAGCGAATCCTATCGCGGATTATTTTAATCACGTTGTCGCTGTAGCGGTGCGTGAGTTTATGACGCAGTATTTAGCTCAACAACACACTACCATTAAGCCCGTTAGAATACTTGAAGTCGGTGCCGGTACTGGTGGTACTACCGCAAAAGTATTGCCGGTATTATCCGAATTTCAGCCTTTTATTGCTGAATATTGTTACACCGATGTTTCCGAAGCGTTTTTAAACCACGGTATTAACCATTACAGCAGCGGACGACCTTGGTTTAACACAGCGTTATTTGATGTTGAAGCAATGCCCGATAGCCAAGGCTTAACCCGTCAATATGGTTTAATTATTGCCACCAATGTGCTACATGCCACGCGTCAAATCCGCACGACATTAGCGCATGTTAAAGCGTTATTAACCGGACAAGGTGTGTTAATACTGAATGAAATGAGTGTTAACCCGGTTTCCGGTCATTTAAGCTTTGGTTTGCTAAAAGGTTGGTGGTTAGCCGAAGATGCTGAGCTGCGGCTACCCGGAAGCCCTGCATTAAGCACAGCCTCTTGGCTTAAACGCTTAGCTGAAGTGGGTTTCTACCGTTGTTTAACGCCAGTCGAGCACGCTCATGCCTTGGGCAATCAAATCATTATTGCACAAAGCGATGGCGTGGTAAGGCGTTCAACTACAAAAACAACTGTTGCTAAGCCAGTCGTCTTAGAGCCGCCTATGCAAAACAGTCGGATAACCTCAGATTCAAGTTTGTTCGACGCGACAGTCTTGTTTTTGAGAAATCTGCTTAGCGATACATTAAAAATTCCCGTTGCCAGACTAGACCCCGCCAAAGAGTTGGAAGCTTACGGCATTGATTCGATTTTGGTCATACAACTGAGTACGGCTTTGGGCAAACAGTTAACCGGTATTAGCACTACGCTATTTTTTGAATACCGTAGCCTAAATGCATTAGCGGAGCATTTAATTAAACAGCGTACCGCCGATATGCGCGTGTTACTCCGGTTAGAACCTGAGGTTGACGTTAAAACTCCGTTAAAAACTAATACCGCTAAGCCAGCTCAACCCTCTAATACAAGACTAGCTTCAACCCACACCGTAAGCAATCAAACACCGCCTGATATTGCTGTGATTGGCTTAGCTGGACGTTATCCCGAAGCTGAAACCCTGGAACAGTTTTGGCAAAATCTAGCACAAGGCAAGCATTGTATACGTGAGATTCCCGCACAGCGCTGGGATTGGCGTAAATTTTATGCGGCAGAAAAAGGCCGTGAGGGTTTTATTTATTCTAAATGGGGCGGTTTTATCGAGGCTATAGAAAACTTCGATGCAGAGTTTTTTAATATTTCGCCGCGTGAAGCCGAGTTAATGGACCCGCAAGAACGACTCTTTTTACAAGCGTGTTACCACTGTTTAGAAGATGCGGGTTATACGCCGAACACGATTAGCACAACCTCTGCGCGTAAAATCGGCGTGTTCGTAGGCGTCATGAACAGTGGTTATGATGTATTAGCCGCCCATGCATCAATTGCTAATCGGGTTTCGTATAGCTTGGATTTTTATGGTCCTAGCTTAGCGATAGATACGGCGTGCTCATCCTCACTGACAGCATTACAACTGGCCTTAGATAGTTTATACAGTGGTAGCAGCGAGTGTGCCTTAGCGGGTGGGGTTAATTTAATCGTCAACCCTGTGCAATATCAGCGTTTATCAGCATTAACGGTATTATCGTCAGGCGATTGTTGCAAATCGTTTGGTGCCGGTGCCGATGGCATTGTCGATGGCGAAGGTGTCGGTGTTGTGTTACTAAAACCACTAGCCCAAGCACTACGTGATAACGATAGGATTTATGGTGTCATCAAAGCCGCCAGGGTCAATGCGGGGGGTAAAACGAATGGTTATACCGTGCCAAATCCCCGCGCCCAAGCCGCATTAATTGCCGATACTTTACGCCTAGCCAACATAGATGCCAGAACGTTGTCGTATATCGAAGCGCATGGTACGGGTACGGCATTAGGTGACCCGATTGAAATCGCAGGCTTAAGCCAAGCTTTTGCTGACTATACTGATGACACGCAATTTTGTGCCATAGGCTCGGCAAAATCCAATATAGGTCATTGTGAGAGCGCAGCGGGCATTGCCGGTTTAACGAAAGTGTTATTACAAATGCAACATGGTTTTATAGCGCCTTCATTACATGCTGATGAACTCAATCCAGCGATACGCTTTGAACAAACGCCGTTTAAAGTTAACAGGGTATTAACGCCGTGGGAGAGGCCGGTAATCAATGGCAAAACCTATCCACGTCTGGCCGGTATTTCATCGTTTGGTGCGGGTGGGGCCAATGCGCATGTGATTGTTGAGGAATATATTGATGAAAGGCTAGAGGATTATGCGGTTGCTAACCCTAGTGAGCATATCATCGTGTTATCAGCCAAAACCGCTGACCGTTTATGTGCGCAAGCCCAGCAGTTACTAGCGTTTATGCAAGACCACGCTGTTGATTTAACCCAACTGGCTTATACGTTACAAGTGGGTAGGGTCGCCATGACACACCGTTTGGCGGTTAGCGTGCATTCGTTAACTGAGCTAAACGCAGTATTAACCGATTTTATCGCCCATTTTAAAGAACAAAAGCCGTTACCCGTCGGTTGTTATTTAGGTGAAATAAGCCTAGACCACGACATTGTTAACGCATTTGAACACGATGCGGATTTACAAGCGACGCTAAGTAAATGGTTTATCGAACGGCGTTATGCAAAATTATTAGCATTATGGGTGAAAGGCTTAAACATTGATTGGCGGCAGTTTTATCAACACCACAAACCCAAACCCATACGCTTACCGGGCTATCCTTTTGCTGACGAGCGGCATTGGCGTACGCCTAAAGCCTTGGTAGAAAACTCAGGCCCCGCATGGCTACACCCTTTAGTGCAACACAATATTTCTACGTTTGAACGGCAAGCGTTTAAGTCGGTTTTTAACGGCGATGAGTTTTTTCTTAACCATCATCGCGTCAATGGTCAAGCCTATCTGCCTGGCGTCGCGTATTTAGAAATGGCGCGGGCGGCGTTGCTAGCATCGCTGCCTGCATCTCCGTCACTGACGGTAACGTTAACCGATATTACCTGGCTACAACCCATCATCGTTGCCGCTGCTAAAACTGTTGTTATTGAATTATCTGTACAAACGCCTGATAGCATTTTGTTCGAGATAAAATTAATCGAGCAAGAGCAAGCGGTGTTATGTTGCCAAGGCCTAGCTAAAACCGTTGCGCTAAGCCACGACCAAATACCGATGGCTGTGCTTCACAGCATAGGTGATGCCGAATATAGCGCTGAGCAATGTTATCAAGCTTATGCACGTATCGGTATTGAATACGGGCCAGCGCAACAAGGGTTAGTGTCGGTAAAACGTTTAGGTGAGGATTGCTTAGCAGAATTACGCTTACCTAATGAGGTGAGTGAAACCTTAAATGATTATGGATTACACCCAAGCTTAGCCGATTCAGCGCTACAAGCGACGATAGCTTATGTGTTAGCTGATGAAAATAAGTTAGAAACTCCGGCGATTCCGTTTGCATTAACCCGTTTAGACTTGTTAGCCCCGTGTAAGGCTAAAATGTGGGCATGGATACAGCCGAATAAAGCCGCTCAAAAATCTGGCCTAGTTAAGACCGATATAACGTTATGTGACGAACAAGGTCAAGTCTGCGCGCGTTTGACGGGATTAACTGCTAGAACCTTAAACCCAACGACTCAAGCAAAAAAAGCCGAGGCTGTTTTACGCTGGTCTATACCGGTTTGGGATAGCATTGATTTTGGTGAGCGTAAATTCATTCATCAAAGCCAACGCACCGTTGTGTTAAATGCAACTTCAGCGCAACAACAGCAGTTACAAGTGCTATTACCCCAAGCGCACTATACGAATGACCGTGATTATCAGGTTCAATCAGGGCAACAGAGCATCATTTATTTTGCCCAAAATAATGACAATGACTTAATTACGGCGCAAGAAACCGGCGTTATCACGTTGTTTAAACTGATAAAACAGTTATTAGCACACGGCTATGCCGTAATCGAATTAGCGCTAACCGTTATTACCGTTAATGCCCAAGCCGTGCGTGTTAACGATGGTGTTCAACCGGCTCATGCCGCCATGCACGGTTTGCTAGGCTCGTTAGCCAAGGAATATCCGCATTGGCAGGTTCGCGTATTGGATATGGCGCACAGTGTGTGGCCTTGGCAGCAAATGCTGAGTTTACCAGCCCATACTCGCGGCGATGTTTGGGCTTATCGTGGTGGTGAATGGTATCAACAGGTGCTATTGCCTGCGATACCGCCTTCGTCATCCGGTTCAATTTTCCGTTCACAAGCGGTGTATGTGGTCATCGGCGGTGCGGGTGGTTTAGGTAATGTGCTAACAGAGTATTTAATTAAACAGTATCAAGCACGTGTTATCTGGTTAGGTCGCCGTCCGGTTGATAATGACATACAACAAAAGATTGAGCAGTTAGCCCAATTTGGCACAGCCCCTAGTTACTTACAAGCCGATGCTAGTGAGTTATCAGCGCTACAAGATGCCTATCAACATATCATCGCGCAACACGGTCAAATCAATGGCGTTATTCATTCGGCTATTGTGTTAAAAGACCAAAGCGTAGCCAATATGAGTGAAAGCGATTTCCGTGCCGCGTTATCGGCTAAAGTGAATACGGCTGTCAACATGGCGCGCGTCTTCGGGGAATTAGCATTGGATTTTATGGTGTTTTTCTCGTCAGCGATTGCTTTTGAGAAAGTCCCTGGCCAAAGCAATTACGCAGCCGGTACGGTCTTTACCGATAGTTTTGCGCAAGCACTAGCTAAACAAGTGCCTTATCCAATAAAAGTCATTAACTGGGGTTATTGGGGCAGCGTCGGTATTGTTAGCAGTCACGACTATCAGCAAAAAATGACCGAGTTAGGTTTAGCTTCGATAGAGCCAGAGGAGGGCATGGCGGTATTAGAAATGGTGCTGGCCAGCGAAGTGGGGCAGGTGAGTGTGGTTAAAATGCTATGAATTACTGCAAAATAGTTGTAATTGAATTAGTTTGGACGATAATTTAAATACGAAAGAGGCTACCCACTTAAGCCAGGACAGGTCATTCGGCAACTGCTCCTGCGTTGCCCTACTACACGCCATCCCTGGCGTTATCAGAGTGAAGGACGCCGTAAATACGTCCCTGTAGGCTTGGCGGCAGTATCTCTGCTGCCGACACCTTCACTCTAAACAACCTGTCCCGGCTTGGTATTGTCCCGTTTTAAGTTGGTAGCCTACGAAAGAAATTTTAAATAACTATTACCTAACAACTAAAAACTCAATATATGACTGACAAAAAAACGATCCTGGGGTCAGGCCTTACATTTGACCTGACATCTTCGTTTGTTTGGCCATTTTGATGCAAATTGTAAGGCCTGACCCCATTCGTGCCCCGCACTTCATCCACGGTTTTATGCAACCGACTTCAGTTCCTCGTGCAAGACTTGTCTCAATAATTCTACGGTCAACGGGGTGGATTGCTCGGACAAACTCGCGCGTAACGCCTCATTGATAAGCGTTTGGTAGCCTTTGCCGGTTTGCGTAGCGCGTGCGCGAAACTCTGTCAAAAATGTCGGTATCGAGAAAAATCGTGATGCGGGTTTTTCCGCTTTCCCCTTGTAGCTTGGCTAGATGCGGCACTTCGTAGGCGCGTTGGGCATTACTGAAATCATATTCGTCACGCATAGTAATTAACCTCTCTGTTGGTGGGTTTACGGGCTGAAATTAAGCGGATTGATTCGCCGCGCAGGGTATATATACCACAACTAGCAGTCGCGCTTGATTACTCATGCCTAGCAACTGCCAGCGACTTTCGCCTTTGGCGTTGGTATCTTCGTAAACCAACGCCAGTGGGTCGAGCAAGCAACTTTCCGCCTCATCAAAACTGACGCCGTGCTTTTTTAAGTTGGCGGATGCCTTACGGGAATCAAATTCTATTTTCATGCGTTTATGCTATACATATTTTGTATGTATTGCAAAGACATTGATCGCATAGGGCGGGGCAAACTCATTAAAGTCCGTCAGATTCGTGTCATAAGTGCAACACCTGAAAAAAATCCCTTTCTTGCGGAACAGTGATTGTGTTTGCCGCTGAAGTTCAAAAACAGGTTAGCGCTACAAACGCAACCATATAACAAATGAGTCGCCTGGATAAGGCTACAAAACATCCTGTTTTATCACGAGCTTTTCGTTGCCATCATCACTAAGCAATTAATGTTACAATACGTTTCACGACTTATCGTAGGGTACGCAATGCGTACCTTGTTATTGAAAACCTAACCGCTCAAAGTATACATCTTTGCTGTTATCATCTTTCTTAACTCACCGTTTTAATGCCGGAACCCACATTTTTTTTAACTGAATTGCCTTACTGCGCTGATAGCTCAACATTATTTGCTGTACTTGCCGATGATGAGTGGTCGGTATTTCTTGATAGTGGTTATCCTGACTGTCAACAAGGCCGCTACGATATTATGGCCGCTGAACCTGTTGCGACGTTGGTTACGCGCGGCAATAACACCGAAATTAAACGTGGCGAGCTTTGTTTATGCTCTGAAGATGACCCGTTTACGCTAGTTAAACAAGAGCTTGCCTTATGGTCGCCTAGTCAATCTGTTAAGCAACCGGATTTACCTTTCACGGGTGGTGCTATTGGCTATTTTGCTTATGATTTAGCGCGGCGATTAGAAAAATTACCCGTCATTGCGTTAGATGCTGAGCACATTCCTGATATGGCAGTGGGAATTTATCAATGGGCGATTATTGTCGATCACCAACTACAGAAAGCGTTTTGGTTAGATTATGGTTTAACCAGCGAGCGGCGTGCGCAATTACTGCCACGTTTTAGTCAAACGCTTACGCCTTGTGCCACTAAGCCGTTCACCGTATTGTCAAAGGTGCGCTGTAATTTCGATAAAACCAGTTATGCCCAAGCGTTTCATTGTATTAAACATTATTTAACCGAAGGCGATTGCTATCAGGTTAACTTAACGCAACGCTTTGAAGCGGATTGCGCTGGCCATCCTTGGTCAGCTTACGCTTTATTACGCAAATTAAATCCCGCCCCGTTTAGCGCTTATTTAAACTTAGCCGATGTGCAAGTATTAAGCTCATCGCCAGAGCGTTTTTTATTAGTCACTGATAACACCGTCGAAACCAAACCGATTAAAGGTACAAAACCTAGAAAAGCCGACCCTGTTCAAGATGATGAACAAGCTACGCTGCTACAAAACAGCCCAAAAGACCGTGCTGAAAATCTAATGATTGTCGATTTATTACGCAACGATTTAGGTAAAACTTGCGCATTAGGTTCTATCAAAGTCCCTCATTTGTTTGCTATTGAATCGTATGCGACGGTACATCATTTAGTCAGTACCGTAACAGGTGAGTTAGCAGAAAATACTCACGCCGTCGATGTGCTAAAAAGCTGTTTTCCCGGTGGCTCTATTACTGGCGCACCTAAACTTAGATCGATGGAAGTGATAGAAGAGTTAGAAACGCATAGGCGAGGGGTGTATTGTGGCGCTATCGGTTATATAGGTTTTAATGGCGTAATGGATACTAATATAGCGATACGCACTTTAGTTCATTCTAGCGCTAGCATCAGGTTTTGGGTTGGCGGCGGTATTGTTCATGATTCAATCTTAGATGATGAATATCAAGAGTGTTTTGATAAGGCATCAGCGTTATTAAATTTACTTAACCAGCTTACGCCGTAACGTGAAAGTGATTAAATTAGGTGGCAGCTTAGTTAGCACTGGGCGCTTATTAAAGTGTTTAAACCATATAGAGCATAACTATGCTGAACCGGTTGTTATCGTGCCGGGCGGCGGTCAATTCGCCGATGTGGTAAGGCAGTTACAACAAGACTGGGGCTTCGATGATGTGACGGCTCATGCAATGGCTATTCTTGCCATGCAACAAATCGCGTTAATGATTCAAGGTTTAAAACCTAAATTTGCTTTAGCGCATTCGGTAAACGATATTCAGCTTGTATTGCAACCTTCTAAGGTTGTGATTTGGTCTCCGGTATTGGCAGAACTAAATGCCGCGAAGATTAACGCCAGTTGGGCTATCACATCAGACAGTTTAGCCGCTTGGTTAGCCCAGCAATTACACGCGGACGAGCTGATTTTAGTAAAGTCTGCGCTAATTAATTCTAACGACTCTTTAGAGCAATTGACCGAACGAGGTATTGTTGACCCGTGTTTCTCCACCTTTTGTCAAGATGCGCATTTTTTGATTAAACTTATTAACGCGGAGTTATTTTATGGCTAATTCGTATGCGTTCACTTGGTTAAAACGTTTATTAGGTAAGCGCTTAAAAATGGTCTATTACCAAGCCAAGGAATCTATAGGCGAGCACAAACGTGCCATCGTGGTTAATCAAGTAGAACTGGCTTGCCAAGGTTTTCAAGAAACACGTGATGAGTTTCAGCACGTATTAACAGGATTTAATTCACTAGCGTTAGTCAGCGATAAAAGCTTAGAGCATAAATATCACTTATTAAACCGCCAGTTTCAATATTGCCGAGCTAAATCCGAAGCCGTGTCTAACCGCATAAAAGCGATAGAAGAGGTGAGTGAGGCGTTATTCAACGAATGGGAAAAAGAACTGGCCGAATATACTAATCGCTCGTTACGCAATGCCAGTAAACAGCAATTAAAAATAGCCAAGCAACACTATACCCGTTTGATTAAAGCCATGCACAAAGCCGAAGCGAAAATCGCGCCGGTATTAGCAGCATTTAAAGATCAAGTCTTGTTTTTAAAACATAATTTAAACGCCAAAACCATTGCCGGTTTACAAAATGATTTTATCGCGATAGGTATCGACATTTCCCAATTAATCCTCGCAATGGAGCAAATCATTGCCGAAGCCAATGAGTTTGTATCAGTCTTAGCCGAGCAGGAGTTAACTCCCAAATCATTGCCTGGGCGTTAACTCTTGCTCGAAAAAAGTTAAATTTATTGGCTGACTGTGCTAGTAATTTGAATACTGACTTCATCACCCGCTTTAAATTTTAATCCTGCTTTTTCACAGTCCCAATTAGTAACCGGCTTGCTACCAGTGCCTTTCAGTGTTTTTGTTATCGTTTGCGACGTCGTGGTGTTGGTACAGACCAGTTCTGCTGTGTTTCCTAATCTAGGTGCGATGTTGCCTCTTAACGTTTCAATCCCATGCAGTTGTATTGCGTCAATTTCTTCCCAACCACCACGCAGCGCGGTATTGATATGAACTTTTACAGCCTTTACCAAGTAGGAAGTGGGTGACCAAGTTACCTTAAAATTGTTAATTTGGTCGGGTTTACTATTATCGATTCCTGACCAAACAGTATGAACGACGTTTTTAGTATCTATCACATCAATGCTCGTAACAAACCCATAGCCGTAGGTTTCTCTAATCGTTACACCTGTCGCATAAACAGAGCTTTTAAAACCGACTGTTACAAATTCTTTGCCTGTATCCTGATAAGCAGGTGTCCAAGCTGCAGTAGAGTCACCATACACTTTAGTATTCGGCGCTTTTAAGACTTGTTGTGCCGACCAACTAGTCGAAGAATATTCACTACTATAATCCAGTAGTGTTGATGCCCATTGATCAAGCGCATAACTAGAAACAGGACATAGAAAAATAAAGCCGTTGACAACAGAATTAAATAATAACTTGTTCATTTTAATTACCTTTTTCGTTTGATTTTGGCAGAGTAGTAAACTGTGTGGGCGGGGGCGTATTAAACCACACTCCTTGTTGAGAAAATGCGTAAAAATTACTTAAAAAACGTGTTTAACACATTTTTTTAGTTGTATCGTGGTTTTTTTGTGCGCTTAGCTAGGCAAAAAAAAAAAAAATTTCTTTTACTTCGACAACGACACTCAT
>NZ_LAJX01000060.1 GCF_000963695.1 Methylocucumis oryzae | reverse complement strand
CGGGTTATTTTGTCGCTAAAAATGATATTTTAAATTGGCCTGTTATTGGGTTAATTGCTCAGAAGGCAGGAACAATTTTTTATCCGTCGAGGCGATAAAAGCCATATTATGGCGATAGCCGAAAAAATCGTTTGGTTATTAAAGCAGCAAAGCAACATTATTATTTTTCCAGAAGGTACAACGACAGTAGGTGATGACGTATTAAATTTTCATGCGTCGTTATTTCAACCGGCGTTATTGACTAAAGTACCTATTCAACCTGTTGCGATTCAGTACAGTGACTCTACAAAAAGCTTAGCGCCTTTTGTCGGCGATGACGCGTTTGTGCCGCATTTATTAAGAATGTTAGCCTTAGATAACGTTGACGTTACGATTACGTTATTACCGTTGGTAAGTACAACAGGCAAGACCCGGCAAGCGGTTTCGGTGGAAACGAGAGAATTGATACGTCAACATATCGTCGAGCCGCAGGATAGGCATAGCTTAAAGCATCGTGCGTGAGCGTGTTTCACTTAAAATCTGTGCCTTGCTGTATTAATACTTGCCAGAAGTGATGGCAGGTGTTACTGATAGCTTTATTTATTTCAAACGGTCAAGTGGTAGGGTCTCGCTGTGCGCCATCATTAAAAATTAATGAAAAAGATGCGCACAACGCACCTTACGGCAACACAAGATACCGAAAGCTTGACCGTTCAGAGTATATAGCAATGGTGTTTCTTTCACCATCTGTCGGCTTAACATAAATACTTGTTTTTCGTTAAAGGTTAAAAAGAGTATGTTGTTTATTGTATTAAGTTGTTGCCTAATCGGTTTAGTCGCTGGTTTGCTGGCTGGCCTATTCGGTATAGGCGGTGGTTTGATTATTGTGCCAGGTTTGGTAATGGTGTTTAGTGCGCAACATTTTTCAGAGTCGTCGTCATTGATACAAGCGGTTGCAACGTCATTAGCGACTATTGTATTGACAGCGCTATCTTCGGTTTATGCGCATCATCGATTAGGAACTGTGTTGTGGTTTAAAGTATGGCGGCTAGCGCCTATGATTATGCTTGGTGCGGGCGTAGGTGCGGTGGTAGCTGAGCAGTTGCCGGTGATATGGCTGCGTTTAGTGATAGTAGTTTTTTTAGTGTACGCTGGTTTACAGCTCGTGTTATCGGTAAAAGTACAGCCGGATGTTAAACAACAATCGGTTTGGTTGGATGGTTTAGCCGCTAGTGTGATTGGCTTATTATCGGCGATTGTTGGTATAGGTGGTGGAACCTTAACCGTGCCTTATTTGGTTTATGGCGGCTTTGAAATGCGGCAAGCCGTTGCTGTTTCAAGTGCATGTGGCTTGCCAATTGCCATAGCTGGGACGGTGAGTTACGCTTTACTCGGTTTAAAACGCCCAGAATTTACCAGACTATAGTGTGGGTTATGTTTATGGGCCGGCTTTTATTGCGATTGGTGTATGCAGTGTTTTGACAGCTCCATTGGGTGCGAAACTTGCGCATCGCCTGCCGGCGGCTAAATTAAAAACGTTATTTTTCTGTGTTACTGTTTGCGTCAGCGTTGAAACTGTTATTTTCTTAAGCGCTGAACGCGTCTTGGTCGATAAAGATGTCGATTCCATTAGCCGGGTTAATTTGTGCGACGGGCAAATCGGCACCTGCGCGCCATTCGGCGACTTTAGCTTGTTTTCCAGCACCGGTAATTAAAAATAATACATGACTGCTAGTACTTAATGCCTTGGCACTTAATGAAATTCGCTCTGGCGGTGGTTTAGGAGAGTTATAAACGGCATGCACTAATTCATCTAAGTCATGTTGATGACCCGGAAATAAACTAGCAGTATGGCCATCTTCGCCCATGCCTAATAACACCATATCAAACGGTAAGGCATTGGCTACGATAACACGATAAGCGGCAGCGGCAGCTTCGTTGCCTTGTTCGGTAGGCATGGTAAACACCTGTGTAGCGGGTATAGTCGTTTGTTCTAACAAGGTGGTGTTAGCCATAACGCTGTTTCTATCGCTATGGTCAGCCGGTAAGCAGCGTTCATCGCCATAATAAATCTGCCAGCGAGACCAATCCGTGTTGCTTTGGGCTAATAAACGGTAGACTTTTTTCAGGTGTGCTACCGCCCGCAAGCACGAGTTTAAAGCTACCGTGCTCTGCGATAGCTTGGTTTGCAGCACTAAGAATGTGGTGGTAAGCAGCTTCGGCGACTTGACTACTGTTGTCAAATACACGCCAACGACTATTTTCTTGCATTTATTTACACTCCGGAGTTAATGAGCTACGCCAATATTGGCTATCTTTATCAAATAAGCGGCTATCTTCTGGGCCCCACGAGCCCGCTGGATAGGTTGCGATATAATCGCGTTCGATAGCCCAGGTTTTTAAAATAGGGTCAACGATACGCCAAGCATGTTCCACTTCATCGAAGCGTAAAAACAATGAGCGGTCGCCTTTGAGTACGTCTAAGAGCAAATCCTCATACGCATCAATGGCTTTTTCGTTGGAATTACGAAAAACTGGCGTCTAAACTGGTTGTGCGTGTATTCATTTCTAAACCAGGTTCTTTCACCGTCATTTCGATTTTAATGCATTCTTCCGGCTGTATGCCTAACAGAATCCAGTTTTGTGCCATGCATTGCACATCGGTGTCGCGAAAAAATTGTAACGGCGGGTGGCGAAAGCATATCGAAATAGAGGATTGGGCAACAGCTAAGCGCTTACCGGTGCGTAAGTAAAATGGGACACCACGCCAACGCCAGTTGTCAATGTATAGCTTCATTGATGCGTAGGTTTCGGTATTGCTATTGCTAGGAACATGGGATTCGTCTAAATACGCGATGGCTTTTTCATTATTGATATGGCCTTTGCTGTATTGGCCACGAAATGCTTGCGCATGTACGGCTTCTTTAGCAATCGGGCGTATTGATTTAAGCACTTTCACTTTTTCATCACGTAATGCTTCCGCTGCCATAGACACCGGTGCTCCATCGCAACTAACGTCATTAATTGCAGCAAATGACTTTGTAACATGTCGCGCAAAGCGCCTGCGCTGTCGTAATAATCGCCACGTCCTTCTATGCCTATGCTTTCTGAATGGGTGATTTGCACATGGTCGATATAATTTCTATTCCATAACGGTTCTAGTAAAAGGTTGGCAAAGCGAAACACTAAGACGTTTTGCACCATGCCTTTACCTAGATAATGGTCAATGCGATAAATTTGGTCTTCACTTAAGTATTGGCTAATGCGTTTTTGTAAGGCTTGCGCGCTATCGAGATCATAGCCAAAGGGCTTTTCGATAATGACCCGCCGCCAACCTAAATCTTCGTTAAACAAGTTTTGTGAACTTAAGTACCCCATTACTGGGCCAAAATCAGCCGGGCTTATCGATAAATAAAAAGCAATATTGTTGCAAAAACTGCTGTCATTTAATAATTTCGCTAAGCGTTGGTAATTTTCAATATCGTGTATATCACCTTGATGGTAGTCCAGCTTTTCGGAAAACTGTTGGAAAATAGCGTCGTTAAAGTCTTGTTTGAGTTTGGCTTTGAGCATGTCTGCGACTTCGTTTAGCCATTGTTGTTTACTCCAAGGGCGACGACCCATCGCGAGAATCTTTGTGCCTTGAGGTAAGCGTTGTGCAGCTTCTAAATGATATAAAGCGGGCATTAATTTGATGCGCGACAAGTTGCCTGTCGCGCCAAAGATGACATAGGTGCACGGTTCGGCGTTCATAGTCTGTACCTGGGCGAGCGTGATGACTGCTAAATCCTAATGCAGCACTAGGCTTGGGGAAATGCTTAGTGTTGCAGAGGTTTATGTCATGTGGATGGGAAGAGGCGTAAACCTCGTTTTTTTGCTTAAATCGAGACGATAAGCAATGTCACCGTCTCGACTACGTTACTCAATAATCTGTCGTATTGGCGTTTTCTAAGCCGAGAATAAACGCCCATTGCTCCGGGGCTACTGGCATCACTGATAAACGGTTACCTCGTCTAACTAGCGCAAGCTCTGCTAATTCAGGTTTAGCTTTCAGTTCTTGTAACGTGATAGTGCGTTTTAACAATCTGACTAGTTTTATATCAACCATGACCCAGCGTGGATTATTGGGGTCGCTTTTAGGGTCATGGTGTAAATCGCTAGGGTCAAAGGCCGTAAGGTCAGGGTAAGCTTCGCGCGAGACTTCCACAATGCCAACGATGCCGGGTTCTTCACAATTAGAGTGGTAAAAAAACACTTGATCGCCTAATTTCATATCATCACGCATCATATTGCGCGCTTGATAGTTGCGTACACCATCCCAAGGTTCGGTTTGTCCGGGTGAATGGTATAAATCTTCGATGCCAAATGTGCTGGGTTCTGATTTTATTAGCCAATAGTTCATTGTTTGTTCGGTGTGATAAATGAAGATTTGCCAAGCTTAGCGCTAGCTTAAGCATTTGGCAAACGGTTATATACAAATTTTTATTACAATTCAATTCGATAACCGTTGTTAGGCGATTGTATAAGCGAATGATTTAGCAAAATGATAGCGATAGTAAGATAGTTTTTTTACTAATAGTAAACAATCTACCGTAGTATAAGGTACATATCGAAGAATTTGTGCTAAAAGAATAGCAAATACAGTAAAACCCGTATTACAATCAAGGTTACCGCAACTTCACAAATGCTTATCTCGGAGATTTTATGGCTATAAAACGCGCCAAGACCGACTTCACCGCATTTAACGATTTATAAGCTGCCGTTAACAGCTTTTATATCGATTACGCATAGACTTACAGGAATATTATTATCAGCCGGTTTATTACTTTTTGTATTAATACTATCGGCGTTAGCGATGGGAGAAGCTAGCTACCTGACATTACAAGCAGTGTTACAGTTTTGGTTAATCAAATTGATTTACTGGGGCTTTGTGTTTGCCTTATGTTTTCACGCGTGTCATGGGGTAAGGCATTTGTTTTGGGATGCTGGCTATAGTTTTGATAAAGAAACCTTAACGCGGTATGCGCAAATTGAACTCATTGCTGCATGTATATTAACGCTAGTAATATTACTCGCTGTTTAGAGATGACTTATGGATTTTAAAACACCTATCGCTAAAGCGCAGGGCTTAGGCTCGGCAAAAACGGGGACTATGCACTGGTGGTTGCAACGTGTAACTGCTGTCGCATTATTACCCTTATCGTATTGGTTGCTGGCTTTTCTCAGTTTATGTATGTCAGCGTCTTATCAGCAAACGTTAACGTGGTTACAAATGCCCTGGCATTCGGCGTGTTTGGCGGCTTGGGTGTTGGCAGCGTTTTATCATGCTGCTTTAGGTGTGCAAGTCGTGATTGAAGATTATGTACCTGGAGAAGCGCGGAAAATCTTAAGCGTATGGTTAGCCAATTTAGTGTTTGGTTTATTAGCCTTAACGGCTTTGCTGGCGTTATTGCGTATTGTGGTTAAAGGTTAAGTTATGTCAGCATATAAAATTATTGAACACGCTTACGATGTCTTAGTGGTAGGCGCAGGTGGCGCGGGTTTACGTGCAACGTTAGGAATGGCGGAAAAAGGCTTAAAAACAGCGTGCTTAACCAAAGTTTTTCCAACGCGCAGTCATACCGTTGCCGCACAAGGCGGTATTAGCGCTGCTTTAGGCAACATGGGCGAAGATGATTGGCGTTTTTCACATGTATGACACGGTAAAAGGCTCGGATTGGCTAGGCGATCAAGACGCGATTGAATATATGTGCCGGGAAGCCATTCCTGCGGTGATCGAGCTTGAGCATTATGGTGTGCCGTTTTCACGCACTGAAGATGGCAGAATTTACCAACGGGCATTTGGCGGCATGACCACGCATTATGGTAAAGGCCAAGCTCAGCGTACTTGCGCGGCTGCCGATAAAACCGGTCATGCGATTTTGCATACCTTATATCAACAAGCGTTAAAACATAATGCTGAGTTTTTTATCGAATTCATCGCCTTAGATTTAATCATGCAAGACGGTGAATGCCGTGGCGTATTAGCTTGGTGTTTAGATGACGGTTCGCTGCATGTATTTAAGGCTCATTCTACAGTGTTAGCAACAGGTGGTTATGGGCGTAGTTATTTTTCCTGTACGTCGGCCCATACAGTGACCGGCGATGGTAATGCGATGGTGTTACGTGCAGGTCTACCGTTACAAGATATGGAATTTGTGCAGTTTCATCCTACCGGTATTTATGGTTCAGGGTGTTTGATAACCGAAGGGGTAAGAGGCGAGGGGGGGTATTTAACCAATTCTGAAGGCGAGCGTTTTATGGAGCGCTATGCGCCGTCAGCAAAGGATTTGGCGTCGCGAGATGTCGTTAGCCGGGCGATGACGATTGAGATTAACGAAGGTCGTGGCGTTGGTAAGCTTAAAGACCATATTTACTTGCATATCGAGCATTTAGACCCAGCGATTATTCACGAGCGTTTGCCGGGCATTGCTGAAACCTCTAAGATTTTTGCCGGTGTCGATGTCACAAAGCAGCCGATTCCAGTATTACCTACTGTGCATTACAACATGGGCGGTATTCCGACGAATTACAAAACCGAAGTGGTGACCTTAAAAGACGGCAATCCTGATAGTGTGGTACCCGGCTTAATGGCAATAGGCGAGGCGGCTTGTGTATCGGTTCATGGTGCTAATCGTTTAGGCTCAAATTCTTTATTAGATTTAGTGGTATTTGGTCGGGCGGCAGCGCTACGTTGTGCCGAACTCATCAAGCCAGGTAGCGCTCATAAACCACTTGCTAAATCAGCGTATGAATCTGCGTTAACTCGCTTTAACACAGTGCGTTATGCGCAAGGCTCGTTAGCTGCATCTGAAATTCGTTTGGCGATGCAACGAACTATGCAAGCGAAAGCGGCGGTTTTCCGTACCCAATCGACGTTGGACGAAGGTAAATCCTCGATGACAGATATTCGACAGTCATTTACCCAGCTTGCGTTAAATGACCGCTCGTTAATTTGGAATACCGATTTAGTCGAAGCGTTAGAGCTGGATAATTTATTGGCTCAAGCGGTGGTCACTATTCATGCGGCAGCTAATCGCACCGAAAGCCGAGGTGGACATGCACGAGAAGATTATCCTAAGCGGGATGATGTGAATTGGCTAAAACATACGTTAACCTGGTGTACCGAGGCTAACGTAGCTATTGATTATCGCCCTGTGCATTTATATACGTTATCCAGCGATGTGGAAGCTATTCCACCTAAAGAGAGGGTTTATTAAGTGCGTATTTTTTACAAACGTCTTAGTCGACATTTTTACGACCCAGTTATTGAGTTAACATTTATGGCTGAATTTACCTTACCCAAAAATTCGGTATTAACCGAAGGCAAAACTTACCCAGCACCGGAAGGCGCTGGCAATATTCGCCGTTTTGAGATTTATCGTTGGAATCCTGATACTGGAGAGAATCCGCGTATTGATGCCTATCATTTAGATATGGATGACTGCGGGCCTATGGTCTTAGATGCCATTTTAAAAATTAAAAACGAAGTCGATAGTACATTAACTTTTAGGCGCTCATGTCGTGAAGGCGTATGCGGCTCATGTTCTATGAATGTTAATGGTAAAAATACCTTAGCGTGCATTAAAGCGATTGATGCGTATGAAGGTACGATAAAAATTATGCCGTTACCGCACATGCCGGTAGTGAAAGATTTAGTACCCGATTTAACCCACTTTTTATGCGCAATACGCAGCAATAAAACCGTGGATAGAAACCCAAACGCCTGCACCGGCCGATTCTGAACGCTTACAAAGCCGTGAGGACAGAGCTAAATTAGATGGTCTGTATGAATGTGTCATGTGTGCGAGTTGTTCGACCAGTTGTCCTAGTTATTGGTGGAATAGCGAGCGCTATTTAGGCCCTGCGGTGTTATTACAAGCGTATCGCTGGTTAGTCGATAGTCGTGATGAAAATACCGGCGGGCGTTTAGACGAGTTAGAAGACCCGTTTCGATTATATCGTTGCCATACCATTATGAATTGCACCGATACCTGCCCTAAAGGTTTAAACCCAGCTAAAGCCATCGCTGAAACTAAAAAAATGCTAGCGCAACGGCGGTTAGGTTAACCAGTGCATCAGCAGTCTAAATTGCATTGGCAATGTCGGCGCGGCATGTTAGAGCTGGATTTGCTGTTAAAAGACTATTTAGACAAGCATTACCCTTGTGCGAATGAGCAAGAACAAGCTAAATTCTTAAGCTTGCTTGAACTAGAAGACACCGAATTGCTTGCCGAGCTGCAAGCACTCATCTCGGAGCGACGCTAATGCAGGCTATCCTCTTAAGGCGGGACAGCTTTAGTTTTAAGCCCCTAAAGCTAAATCGTCATTCCGGCAGGGATTGCCGGAATCCAGACGCCATGGATGGCAATCAAGTACATCCCTGTACCCTCGATCTCGGCAATCCATTAATGCCAAGGATGGCATGTATTAGAGCAACGCAGGAGCAGTTGCCGAGCCGCGATGGCGTTGTTCTCATTGGGCTGCCCCGGCTCAAGTAGGTTGCCTTAATGCGAGATAGGTTAGAGCGATATTTTCAGTTGCAAGCGCAAGGCAGTACCTGGCGCACGGAATTATTAGCCGCAGCAACGATGTTTATCGCTTCGGTTTATATCGTGATTGTCAATCCGGCTATTCTCAGCCAAGCGGGCATGGCTTACGAAGCGGTACTGACCGCCACAGTGTTAGTCTGTACCTTTTCATCTATTACCATGGGGCTATATGCGAATAACCCCATTCTGGTTGCGCCCGGCATGGGGATTAACGCGTATTTCACTTATGCCGTCGTGCTGCATAAGCATATTCCTGTCGCCACTGCGTTAGGGGCGGTGTTTTGGAGCGGCGTCATTTTTTTGCTGCTGTCAATTTTCAAGGTTCGTAACAAAATAATACAGGCCATTCCAGACAATGTTCGCTATGGCAGTGCGGCAGGCATTGGCTTATTTATCGCGTTAATCGGCTTGTTTAATGCGGGTTTTATTGTTGTCAAAACACCGTTTATTGGTCTAGGCGAGTTAAACAGTTTAACGTTAACCTTTGTCGCAGGGCTTGTTATTGCCGCCGTCTTAACAGTCAAACGCGTCACCGGTGCGTTAATTTTAACGGTGTTGCTCACAACGTTATTAGCTTATCCAATAGGACGTTGGTATGGCGACGCGTCGGCGGTTAATTTTGGTCATGCGCAATTAGTGCTATGGGACGGTTGGTTGGCGTGGCCGGATTTTAGTTTACTGTTTCAACTCGATTTGCTCGGCGCTTGGCATTGGTCGGTATTACCGGCGGCGTTTTGGTTTATTGTTTACCGATATGTTTGATAGCATTTCAACCTTTGTCGGCGTTGCGGAAGCAGGTGAGTTAACTGATGCTGACGGCAGACCTAGACGTATAGAGCGCTCTATGGTGGCTGATGCGTTAGCGACGATTTACTCTGGGATATTTGGTTCAAGTCCTGGTACCGCTTACATAGAATCGGCATCGGGCGTTTTATGCCGGTGGTCGTACCGGATTAACGGCGGTTTTTGCCGGTTTAATGTTCGTTCCGTTATTATTTGTCGCACCTTTAGCCAAATTAGTGCCAGCAATAGCGACGGCACCGGTGTTAATCATTGTCGGCATGGCGATGATGCGCTCAGTCACACGCATTGCTTGGCAAGATTCGTTGGCTGCGATTCCTGCTTTTATCACGCTGTTATTAATTCCACTCAGTTATTCAATTACCCAAGGCTTAATCTGGGGCTTGCTGATTCACACCGTATTGCAATGCGTTAGCGGTCGGTGCCGTGAAATATCATTAGCTTTATGGTTGATTAATGCGTTTTCTATAGTGTTGTTGGCTTTAGACACGATATAAACCAAGTTTGCGTTCTATTGTTCTCATGTTGCTGTCCTGGGTGGGGATACTTATCTTATGTTATATACCAATGCGGTAAGGGGATTCGCCGATAGGCAATCGACCATTTTTCTGCACGCCGATAGATACGCCCTAATTCAGTCCGCATAAGCGTGTTCGGCACGGAGCCGGTCATGCTTAAAACGTCATTGCCCGTACCGGGTCGAGCAACTTAGGCGGCGGTGCAGAAAAGTTTTTTGATGTGTATTGTATTTATTTTAGGCTATGCTAAAATTTTGCTAACAACTTCAAAGAAAAAAACACTTTAATGTTTTACAATCATTTAGCAAACGGTGTGATGTAATGTTTTACGTCAGTTAGGATGGCTAATTTACGTTGGGCATCTGTTACCAGACTCATGGGATTTTAGCAGTGGTTAATCCAGCAGCGCCAGACAAGACCTTCGAAGCTTTCTGGGCGGAACTCTCAGCCTTGAATCCGGCCTTTAGCCCGTATATCTGGACTCCAGCAGTTTCTAAGCCGGTCACACGGATAGGAAAGTTCTACGGGAGGGCATTTACAGTTTCTGCGATTACCGAAAGCTCTGTGACAATTGATTCGCCGGACATTCACGGCATAGTAGAGGTACCGCGTGAATCATTCGAGGTCATATATGCCGATTGGCGTCAATATAGATACGAAAGTCTTGCAAACACGAATTCGCAAGAAACACTACACGTCATAAGCATCATCGAACATGTTGTGCAGACATGGGTGCGCCGGGAGGAGCGAACTAAGCTAATTGAGTTGGCTCGAACCGCTGAACTACTTGACGGCATCTTTTTGGTCGTCAGCTACAACGGCCATGGTCGGATTATTGGTCCCTCGCCAGTGGGAGAACCGGTGTTACTTAAGGAAGTCTTTTCCGATCATACGCCAGCAGTTTTATCGGAGCTAGAGTTGGCGGCGACTAAACTGTTCAATACAAGGGCCACAAGTATAGAGAAGCTGGCGGCGGAACATCCAGGTTTTGATAAAGCAGCCTATCGGTCAGTAGTGGCGAGAACTCAGTGGGCTGATAGATAACATGACTAGCGCATGTATCGAGATACCCAACCCTGCAGTCAACAGGACGCTGCGCGATAAAGCCGCGCAGCGCCTGTTACTTTGAACGTTAGGCCGCTTAAGGGGGGGGCGAATGAATTACGCCGAAGAGTTGGCCTACTGGTACCTTCGCTTAAATGGATTCTTCCCTATCAGCAACTTTGTTGTGCACAAGTCTAGTCTCGTGTCGCATACGTCCGACATAGATTTGCTGGCGATACGGCCGCCATTTGTGTATGAAGAGGTTGGCGGCCAACCGCAAGATTGGGATGCTTATCTGACCGGAAAATTGGACTTCAATCGTTTAATTGGTGTCGTGTGTGAAGTTAAGTCGGGCTCCTTCGAAGACGAGAAGTTGTTCCGCAGCGACCATCTCCGCTACACTCTTTCTAGACTTGGGCTTGTTTCTCCGAAAAACATTGAGCAGGCACTCGCAGGGCTTAGTCAATCAGCAACCCTAGAGGTCGACGGCGGTACCTTAGTTGCGAAGTTGCTCGCTTCATCTACCGAAGGCCGTGATGGCCCATACCTAAGTCGCTCGCTGTCTCAAATGGAGGACTTTCTCGCTGAGCGGGTGAATCGCTACCAAGTTCGAAAGTATGGCGACAGAATGTTCTTTCCCTCGAATATGTTCCAGCTCATCATCGCACAAGTTCATCGTCAAATCGCGCAGCGCAACTTGTAAGTCGCATAGATGTAACCCGTAAGACGTATAACTCGTAAGTCGCATAGATGTAGGGTGGATTCGCCGATAGGCAATCCGCCCTCGGGGTACACCGATGGCGGTTTGCTGTCGCGAAACCACCCTACGCCTATGCTATTATTTCCGCTAGCTTGTGTTTTGATGCGGAGATTTATATGCCAAACTACCGTCGTAACTTCGTCCCTGGCGGCTGTTGTTTTTTTACGGTCAACTTGCTGGAGCGCCAACGCTCTTTGCTCACTGACCCTATTGACTTATTACGCGATTCGGTGCGCCGCGTGAAACGCTTGCATCCTTTCCATATTGACGCTTGGGTAGTATTACCGGATCACATGCATTGTGCGTTTGGACATTACCGCCTCATTGTGATGATATCCCTATGCGCTGGCGCTTAATCAAGCTGCTGTTTCTCAAAAGGCTTGCCGCGCACCGAACGCTTGTCGGCGACACGGCGCAAACGTGCCGAACGCGGCGTATGGCAGCGGCGTTATTGGGAACACACGCTCACTACAGAACTGGATTACACCAGTCATATCGACTATATCCATGCTAATCCTTTAAAACATGGCTATGTTAACCGTGTACAAGACTGGCCTTACTCTTCCTTTCATCGCTACGTCCATGATGGCATTCTGGCATTGAATGGGTGTGGTGATATAAGGGATTTGCCAACAGTGTCGGATTAAGCTTTCAATTAAATACCGTACAAAGCAAGCTTTGTACTCCAAAATGCCTTAACTTAATGGCATATGCGTTTTTGGCATGGAATGAACTACGGAACTGCATTTATGGTGTTAAAGTGACTTGGATATGCCGTCCCAACGCCTTGGCAGCCAATTCTAATTGCTCTAGTTTTGAGGCATGGTTTAAATCAAACAGGCGATCAACCTGTGGTGCTTTCCAGCCCAAACGCCGAGCTAATTCAGCCTTACGGATGCCTTGTCTCAGCATCTCGCTGTATATAGCTAGTTTTAAAGACTCTAAAGCGGAGGGGCAGACGGTGGGCAAGCCAGGCTGTACTGAAGCGATAGGCAAAGGTTTGCGGTCATCGATATAAAAAGATAAGGCTGTTTCCAGCGCATCAACAGCTTGTTTAAGCGCGTCGCCTTCGTCAATGCCAAAAGTAATCGCTTCAGGAATATCAGGAAACACCACCAAAACACGACCGTTATCGGGTGTTAAAACAACTGGATAATCAAACATAAGCTTTTCCTTATTTCAGTCCGAGTTGGCGTTTAATAGCAGCTTCGATACCTTTGCCCAGCTAGTCAGAGCTATGCATGGGTAAAACCGATTGCCTGCCGTTCAAAAACACTTTTAAATGAGAACCTTTGCCAGGTTTAAACGTAGCGCCTTGTTGCTCAAGCCACTTTTTCATTTGTTTAGAGTTCATGCGGTTGCCCAATCGATTTGTGCAGATTTATGTTAACAGTTGTGTTGTTTTTTTTTTTTTTTTTGCAAAAAACCACAAAAATGTAAACTTTTGCTGTAAACTAAGCTTCAGCATTGTAGATACGTTATCCTCACTATGGTTTTATGCACCTCTGCGTTATAATGAAAACGTTTTAAACAACTTCGCACTTATGCGTTATCAGCCTTCGCTTATGAATAATACGACTTTGACGACAAATTCTTTTCAAGATCTTTTTTTCTTCCACGTTTCTTTTAGGTAATATCGGCGCGCCTTTTGTGATTGGCATGTCCGTTGGTTATTTTGCTAAAAAATGCTACGCCTTGCGTTAGTTTTTAGGGG
>NZ_LAJX01000006.1 GCF_000963695.1 Methylocucumis oryzae | reverse complement strand
ACCAATTGCTCGCTCACGACCCTCACGAGTATGCCGCCTCTTTTCATAGGCGGGTAGTTGAGCTTCCATTTTTTCAAGCATGTCCCAAAACTCTTCCGCTGGAATTCCCGTGAAAGCACGGACTAATGCAGGATGTTTGCGTAACATCGACTCGGTGAACATCACTATCTCCAAATTTTATTAGGATACTATTGCACCATACACCCATTTTGCTTATTGTGCATAAACTCTATTAAATGGCAAAATTGACGTAACACAACTCACAAGCGTGCCAAATGAAAAGATTTCTAATGAAATGTCTTGATGGACGTTTTTGTTTCTGGCGCTGACAAACTAAATCATTGCACTAACGCAGCAGCTTCAATAAGAAAAGGGGGTATTGATTTAATGGGGTGAGCGACGGGGGTCGAACCCGCGACAACAGGAATCACAATCCTGCACTCTGCCAACTGAGCTACGCCCACCATAAAATCTTAAAAGGGGATGGTAAGAAATGGCGCGCTTGGCAGGACTCGAACCTGCGACCCCCAGCTTAGAAGGCTGGTGCTCTATCCGGTTGAGCTACAAGCGCTAATGGTCGGGATGGAGGGATTCGAACCCCCGACATCCTGCTCCCAAAGCAGGCGCGCTACCAAACTGCGCTACATCCCGACGATCTCTTTGTGAATGGATAAGAACTAACCATCGCTGAAGAGCTGACTATATTAACGACAGTCGCTGTTTTCGTCAATACTTTTTCAAAAAACTTACGTCTTTTTATTAAAGTTTCTCTTTAACGATTTGATAAACTTGCTCGGTTAATTGCTCTGCGCCCTCTAATATTGCTTGCAACTCCGCTAATTTGTCTTCGGTAAATGCCGTGTCTTTAATGCTGCCTGTATTAATATAAACATTGAGCGCCGCGCTTTTTAAGCCGCTATACGCCGCTAGCACAGCTACGCCCGCATCGCTAATCACGCCGGTATAACCGTGTAAGGCCGCTTCGTAGCTAAGGGTTATTGCTGTTCTACATAACCGTGCACACGTTAAAGGCACTTCGGTCGCTTGCTTTAATACGTTTTGTATCATGGCACTGCGCTCTGTTTTTTCCAACTCGGTTGCTTTTGGCATCCCGTAGGCAGCCATAAGTTGATTAAATACATCGACATCAGCCTTAACCAAACCCGTAAGCTCTGCGCGTAATTGTTCAGCGCGCTCTAGTAACTGCTGCATTTGCGACTCAACAGCTTGATATTGCGGCTTGCCTATCGTTAAACGGCATACCATGCTGGTTAATGCTGCCGCTTGTGCGCCCATAAGCGCAGCGGCACTACCGCCACCTGGTGTTGCCGATTTACTGGCTAATTCGTCTAAAAATTGCTGTAGAGTTTTTTCTATTATTTCGCTCATAGTATTCGCCACCAAACTTATTTTGCCGCTTCAAGTCGCCAGTTAGTTTTACCATCAGGCGTGTCTTCTAAAATCACCCCTTGGGCTTTTAATTCATCACGAATTTTATCCGCTAATGCCCAATTTTTGGCTTTCTTGGCGTCGATTCGCGCTTGAATCTGCTCTTGTATACTCGCATCAGACTGCTCGCCTTGTAAAAAACTCTCTGCATTCGTTTGCAAGAGTCCTAATAATCCGCCTAACGTTTTTAGGGTTACTGCAAGTTGTTCAGTTTTAGCAGAGTCTGAACTGGTTTTAGCAATATTAAGCTCTCTAGCTATATCAAATAAAACCGCAAATGCAACCGGTGTATTAAAGTCATCATCCATAGCCTGTTGAAAACGCTCAAGATAGCCCGAATCTATCGTTGCAGAACCTGTTTCTATCCCGCGCAATGCCATGTATAAACGGGTTAACGCTGTGCTGGCTTCGTTTAATTGCTCATCAGAATAGTTTAATGGACTGCGGTAGTGACTGGATAAGATGAAAAATCGAATGACTTCAGGTCGATATTGTTTTAACACTTCTCGCACGGTAAAAAAGTTGCCTAGCGATTTAGACATTTTTTCTTCATTAACACGCACAAAGCCGTTATGCATCCATAGATTGACAAAGCGCTCACCGGTTGCTCCTTCTGATTGGGCTATTTCGTTTTCGTGATGCGGGAATTGCAAATCCATTCCACCACCATGTATGTCGAAATGGTTGCCTAAGCAGCAGGTAGACATGGCGGAGCATTCAATATGCCAGCCCGGTCTACCGTCGCCCCACGGCGATGGCCAATGCGGCTCATGACTTTTAGCCATTTTCCATAACACAAAATCTAATGGATTACGCTTAGCGTGATCGACTTCAACGCGCTCGCCTGCTTGTAAATCAGCCAGGTTTTTTCCGGATAATTGACCGTAATGGGTAAATTTTTCCACCGCATAAAACACATCGCCATTGCTACCAACATAGGCATAGCCTTTAGCAATCAGCGTTTGAATCATACTAATAATTTCTGCAATAGAACCCGTTGCACGCGGTTCAATATCGGGAGGTAGTACCGACAAAGCGCGTTCATCTTCGTGCATAGCCTCGATAAATCGCTCGGTTAACGCGCTAATCGTTTCGTCATTATCTTGGGCGCGTTGAATAATTTTGTCATCAATATCGGTTATATTACGCACATACGTTAGCTCATAACCGATATGACGTAAGTAGCGTGCCACTGTATCAAACACCACCATGACACGGGCATGGCCAATATGACAATAATCATAAACCGTCATGCCACAGACATACATGCCGACTTTACCCGCTACGCGCGGTTGAAATAGCTCTTTCTTTCGAGTCAAGGTGTTATAAATTTTTAGCATAGTGGATTAGTTTTTATGAAGTTAACATTGGGCAATTTACCAAGCGTATACTTCTCTTTCAAGCGAAAAGCGCATAGAATTTGGGCTTGTATTACAACTAAAGGATGAATCATGCGTAATATTATGCTTGCCCTGATGCTGTCTTTGACGTCAACTCTCTCATTTGCAACGGAAAACAAAATGGCCGAAACCGCTAACAAAGTTAAATTAACAACCTCTTTAGGCGAGATTGTTATTGAATTAAACCCTGAAAAAGCGCCTATTAGTGTCGCTAACTTTATTACTTATGTTAACGAAGGTTTTTATAATGGTACGATTTTTCATAGAGTAATTCCCAACTTTATGGCTCAAGGTGGCGGTTTTGATACGTCGTTTAATCAAAAAGCAACCCACGCGCCGATTAAAAATGAAGCAGATAATGGCTTAAGCAACAAACGCGGCAGTATTGCCATGGCTAGAACCAATGTGCCTGATTCTGCTACCGCACAATTTTTTATTAATTACAAAGACAACAGTTTTTTAAATTATACCAGTCCGACCGCTAGCGGTTGGGGTTATGCCGTTTTTGGTGAAGTCATTTCCGGTATGGATGTTGTTGATAAAATGGCCGCACAACCCACGGGTAATCGTGGCGGACATCAAGATGTTCCTAAAACGGATATTGTGATAGAAAAAGCTGAAATGATGGATTAATCCGCTTTACGATTGTTTTACGCAAGGTTGGCTTGAAGCATCTACTCAACCAACCTTAGCGTCCCTGCCCTTTTCTCCTGACGGACTTTTACACGTGTCTGAAGTTTTATTCATATCCGATTTGCACTTAGGATTGGATAAACCCGCCATTACTAAAACGTTTTATTCACTTTTTACAACATCGCGCAGCTCGCGCATCAGCGTTATTTATCTTAGGCGATTTATTTGATGCTTGGGTAGGCGATGACGATTTTACTGCGCCCAACGCAGCCATTCGTCAACAGCTTAAACAACTCTGTGCTTCAGGTACCGCCGTATTTCTACAACCTGGCAATCGCGATTTTTTAATCGGCCAGCGTTTCTGCCAAGATACTGGCGTTAGCTTATTACCCGATTACCATGTTATCGAGTTAGCAGGTACGCCCACGTTGCTAATGCATGGTGATTTGTTATGTTCCGACGACATAGCGTATCAAGCCTTCCGAGTTAAAGCACATGACCCTGAATGGCAAAAAAATATTCTTGCTAAGCCGCTATGGCTGCGTTTAATCGCTGCGCGTTGGTATCGCTTGCGTAGTTTTCTACATAAGCGTAAACAACAAGACGACATCATGGATGTCAATCAGCAAACAGTGATTGCGACGTTAAAACACTATAACTGCTCCCGCCTTATTCATGGCCATACCCATAGACCTGCACTGCATGAATTTCATGTGGATGACAAGCTAGCGCAGCGTTATGTACTTGCCGCTTGGAATGAGCGTTCAGGCCAGGTCTTAAGCTGTGATAACGGACAGTTTTCAGTCGAAGTTATATAGGAAACAATAAGCTAGTTCATCAGCATCTTAATTCAGTATAGGCCTTTGCTTTTAATTATTGACTTTTTAGCCAAAATCATTAAATCTAGGCACTTGGTATGAAAAATTCCCTGCTTAGTACGGGATAAAAACCATTCAGCCAAAAACTAATATTAGTCTATAAAAAACAATTCAATATTTTGTTGAATAACAAAAAAAAAAAAAKAWMAKRAAGAAAATAATTATGAAGAAGCCTTTACAAAAGTTGGCTGCTTGCTTCCAGCA
>NZ_LAJX01000059.1 GCF_000963695.1 Methylocucumis oryzae | reverse complement strand
TGCCTAGCCAAGATAATGAGCGCGATATGCCGACTGAAATTCGCGATTATATTCAGCATGAGCCTGCGCGCGAAGGCGAGGAGCAGGAGCAAGAAGCGTATTTACCGGATACGGATGGTTTAGCGTTGCGAGAGGTGGTGACGAATATTGCGTTAGCACAAGCCAAGGGGTTAAGCCCGTTGTGGGAGCCTAAGCAACGCGATTGTGCCGGGTTGATTCGTTTTGCTTATCGTACAGCATTAGAACCGCGCGACAGTGTGCGGTTAAGCAAGCTAGGTTTGCCGACTCGATTGCATTTAGCCAGTTTATCGCCTAAAGCCCGGCAACTATTCCCCAGTTTTCCTAAAATCTGGCAAGTCGGTACTACCGATAATCAACCGCGTTATGGTTTTTTTGCTGATGCGGAAACGTTGCTAGGCTATAACTTCCGTTTTAAATCTAAACGCTTAGCAGATGCTAATAGCGGCGATTTATTGGTTTATCAAAAACCGTTTGATGTTGAGCAACCGTATCATCTTATGTTGTTTGTTAACACGCCACGGCAAGAACTCGCGGTATACCATAATGGCGCGTTAGGTGAAGACGGCCAGGTACGGGTTGTGACTGTAACCGATTTAATGAACTCGCCGGATCCGATTTGGATGCCCAGCGACAATAATCCTTTTTTTCTAGGAGTGTATGAATGGAAACGGTTACGCCCACAGTCCGTATAGTCATTATTGCTGTTGTGTTAAGCGCATTAACCGCAACAGCGGGGATTTGGTTGTATCGCGATTACGCCAAAACACCGTTAACACAAATGCTTAGAGTCGGTATGCCGGTGTTACCGTTGACGATAGTTTTCCGCGATGCGGATAATCATGTCATTGCGGGGGCTAATACCTTATTTGGCAGTGACGAACCCGCTCCACCTGGAAAAGACGATACCTGTACCCGTTTAATCGGTGGTGATAACAGCGCTGCAACAGAAGTCAGCGCTTGGGATAAATACCCGGATACCTGTCCTAGACATGCGGTGTGGTATGTGCGTAAAGCGCCTATTTTAGCGACACTTAGCTTTAATGATGGTGACAAAGTGTTGCAATGGTGGGATAGCAACGCAAACGTGAAGACCTTACGCGATAGCCGTTTTGTGCAAGGTTTATTGGCTGGTTGGATTAATAGTATGAAAATTAAAGCCGAGCAATTGCAGTTAACAGGGTTACAAGGCGAGTTATTGACGCTGATATTACGTGATGCGTTAGCAGCCGATGCTGAGCTACATTATGATTTAGCGCATGGTAGGAAAGGTTGGGTATTGAGTTATCAACGGCGTAAAGCTGAATTTACCGAACAAGCTTTGCCGGTTTTATTGGGCGTGTTGGCTAATAAAGGTTTTCAACCAGAAAAATTAAACCAGCCTGTCGTGGCGATGCGTATTGGTACTCAAAATTTGTTTTTAACAGAATACGAACGCAGATTGTATTGGGCGCAAAGTTTAGAAGCGCTGTTAAACGTGTTAGCGAGTTTAGAGAAGCCGCAACAGCCGTTATCAGAGCCGCTAAGCATCACGTTGCGGGCTGAGGCGTTAGTTCAGAATTTAATTCCAGTGTTTACTGGTTCTGAACAAGCGCCTATACGACTGGGCTTTAGTCTCGATGACGAATTAGGTCGGTTAACGTTACCCGCTGGTGCATGGCAAAAGCCTTTGCACGACCAACTTTTTGCCGGTGTATTAGCCAGTATTCCCCACGATGCTTTTGCTGCGGTGGCGGCCAGTTATCAAGTGCCGCCAACCTTAACCGCGAATGATTGGCGCAACCTAAGTGCTACGAGTTTGGCAAAACCTCAACAGCCTGCACAAGCGGGCGGTATTGCGTTGGTTTGGGATTTTGATGGTCAGAATTCAGATGGCGATATTGGGATTATTATCGCAAACCCTGATAAACCACAGGCAGCACCAGGCTATCGACAATATTTACAACATCCTGATTTAGCCGAAGAATGTGCCGGAGGTAGTGTATTTTTAGCCGCCACATCTGCCAATTTGTTGACCCGCTTAAAAGATGCGTGCGCTAAACAATCCTTAAGCCCGTTGGATTGGCAAAAAGGGCAAGAAAAACAACGCTATTTATCGGCGCAATTAGTCAGTTTTATCAATCCGGGTAGCGCGTTAAAAGCCTTAATGCTTAGCGGAGGCGCGGGCAGCAAAGGTGAAATAGGCGATTTTGCCCCGCGTTGGCAACAGCAGTATGAACAAGCTAAAGCGGCGATGCGGGCGGATGGCGATAAGTTATTTACCGCACTGCCTATTTTAAGCTACGCGGGCAGAGCAGACGGCGGTGAAGTGGATTTGATTGGGCAGTTTGTTGCTCAGTGATTACGCTGCCCAGGTTTTGCTTCACTGTCATTATTTGTTAACGTAATGGCAGTGATACTTGGGCTTCAAACACGATGGATTGTATTAGCAATCACTAATACTTCGACTTTTTTGCCTTTCATAAAAGGTAAAAGGTTGGCTTAGGTTAAGCTGCTGCGGGTTGTCTAGGGTAAGTATTTCTTTATAGGCATACTCCTTTACTCATGTCATAAAACAATCAAGCAATGCGAGGCTAAAGTCAAAATACCTGGGTAAAATGCAGTTAGGGTTATGATGTTTTGAGTTGTTTATGATTATTGAAAAACTGAGTTTTCCATCTATAATGGAAATATTTAACATTTTTATTCACTTATTGTGCTGATTTCTATTATGGAAGACCAGTTTTTTATTGAACCAAGAGAAGAAAATATTACTAGTATCGGCACTACCCCGCAGCTCTCAAGTTACAAACAACATATCCTTTCTCTTTATATTAATCGTCCTGTCAGTTACTACATATTAGTTGTGTTGACTTTTTTAGTTTTCCTTTGCGTTTATGCTTATTTTTTTTATTTATATTTTCTGTTGAATATCAAAGGATTTTGTTTAATTTCTGAGTGGATTTTAGATAATTTTGATTTATTTATTCCATTTTTTCTTGTCAATTCCTTCATTTTTATTAATAACAGATACTAGTGTACTAACTGAATTCAATTTATTGATTATAAAAGACAATTCTGAGCTACCTAAAATTATTAAGCAGGGTAATAAAACAATCTATTTAGCAACCAGATTATTACATCCACGATATATAAAAAATGACCGGGTGACGTTGGACACATGGCTAAATAAAGATGAATTAGTCGGGCTTAAGATTAACATCATTCGAGCGGTTTTGTTAAATTACCTAGGCGATGCAGACTATTCGACTAAGTTGAAAGTGAGTTTTGCTTTGCATAAGACCCAGTTGTTGGTGTATGCGCTCTTATTACTCTTATTAGCGATTCTTGTTCAATACTATCCCATTAAAAGTATTCCTGCCGATGATATACCTAAACAAATAAAAGTCGTTTTTCGATTTTTAGCGATCTTATGGTGGGGTTGGTCTATTTGGCTTCATTCCAAACAAATTCAAAAACTTGCGTATTGGTTGGATAAAAGTCGTGACCAGTATCTTAGCATCCACTTACCCATTTTTGTTTGGGATTTTAAAACTGAATCTTGGCACGAAATAACACTTAAAGAATTAAAACAACCGTTTATCGGAAGCTATGGCGTTGAAACTGAGAAGTTATTAGTGCTTATTAACACGACCTTACTTGCAATTTATCTTACTTCGTTTGGAATTTTATGAGTGAACATTTGTTAGCGCGTTTTGGCTGGATGCTTTTTGATGATATTAATCGCCGATTAAGTATATTGATAGAAGAGTGCTTGCATTTGCAACAAGTTGTCCAATATGAAGGCGGTTTTAAAATCGATAAGTCTCGCGCTGATGGTAATGTGGCGGGATTTAAGAAATATTGCTCGGAAGATATTTAAGTAAAACACCATCTATGCGTTCTATGATGGCGCTTTATGATTATTTAGGTGGGTTAGTCAATGGCTTGTTAGAACATAGGAATGAGGTTAGAGAGCGTTTTGAGTGTTTTCTTAAATTTTATTATGAGGACTTAGATGACTCAAGGGAAGGAAATAGTCAAAAAGAAACATGGTTTTGGTTTGTTGCATTGCGCGGACATTTGATTCATGACGTTCTAGGAAAATATATTGTTAGCTTAGAACATGCCCATGAAAAATTGATACAAATTTTAGAAACTAAGCCTGCTGTTCCACCTCAGCCCACATTATTGCGTCGTTGGAATTCGTCTTTACACGGGCGATTTTTGTCTGAATATAGTCGTCATATTGATTGGGAAACCAATATCTTAGTTAATCAGTTAAAAGAAAATCCTTTAGATGCAGATAAGCTTAGGGAAACACGTCACTTAAGCTCATTTATTCATTCATGGGCTCATACACCGACTAGTATGCTTACTTATTTTAAAGTTCGTAATGGCGTTAAATCAGAAGATGTTTATCATTTTGGTAGCGTAAGAAGTGCGTTTTTCTATTTAGAAATGCCCCAGCTTTATCCCTTGCTTTATCATGAATGCGCTCATTTGCAGTTTGCTTGGGATAATGAAACTTGCCAATGACCAAGGCTTGTTTTTTAAGAATCGCAAAAAAAGCAGTAAATAGCTTGGAAGAATCGGCAGAGAGTTTAGGTTGGAATCGTTCTGGTTTTTGGAATGAATTTACTGAGGAAATCTGGGCCGATTCGATAGCGATAACACTAGCCGGAGTTCCGTACCTAACAGCACTGACAATGCAAATTTTAGGGCAAGGTTCAGGGCAGTTTTTTTACTCGGACCCTTCTATTTCTCTACAGGAGTGGGCTAAGCAGCCAATATACGATTTAGAATCACCAGAGCAAGATCGTTATTTCTGGCAGGCTAGGCTTAAGCTCGTTATAGACAGCTTGGAAAACATACACGAAGAAAGTTGTAAAAAAGAAATGAATAAACAGTGGCTAGAGGCCATTAAAAAAGGAATAAATTGGTATCAACATGGCGGTAAATTAGTTTTCACGACGAAGCGAACAACACAACGGCATGAGCAACTTTGGGAATATCGTGAGGAATTGAACGATTGGGTTTACAAAACTATTGTTAAATATCAAGGAGATAGTAGAAATATAGTAAAAAAATATAAATTTTTATCAACAAAATATTCTATTAGCTCGGAGTTTATGACGAAGGTAATTACACCTGTAGTCAAGAATTTTGACAAAAGGTTTTTTACAAATAGTGGCCAATGCGAATACGGTAAAGATTATGATGCTAGTGATAAAAGCATGCTTCGTATTGAATATTTGCCTTTTCATATCAAATGGTATTTGTCGAAACGAATTATCATGGAACTAGCGCTAAAAGAACAAGATATAAGGACATTTACTTTTGCTTACGCTAATTATATTCGTAATGACGGCAGCGCTGCGTTTAGACTGGCATTGGAATGGATACTTGCTCGAAATGAACTAAATATTGCGTATGCAGATTACCTTGAGGAGGATCAAGGGAAAATAATTAAGCCATTATTTGACGAAAGATTTGATCGCAATAACACCTATTCTTGCAAACTAGATAAAATAAAAATAGAACTTAAAAAAATCGGTAAGTTGCAGGATTTCATAACACAGATTCGTTATCAAAAATTCTATAATTCGGATTTTGAAAAGAAAATAGCAGTGGAGTACGATTTTTATAATGAGCTCATGAATTTAACGGACAGCTTTATGGGACAAAGAGTAAACAAATTACTTGTCGAGATGCATACTCAGGATGATGGTGCGAGTATTGGTATGTTTACTTTTGGTTCGCTCACTAAGCAGCAATCTAAAACATTAAAAAACGCTTCAAAGGAAGTGTATGACTATTATCAAGAAGCTCTTAATTCATTAAATAATCCAAAATTATTCGGGGAAAAAATCGAAATGCCTAAAAGGTATGGTAAATCTGGTGAAGAGAAATTTTCTTACGGTAACCAAATTAATGAAGAACGAGGAAATACTCCACAAAAAAATGGCTTGTATTTTGTTACTGGTCATTTTGACTTTATTCATTTTCAAAAAGGGATTACAGCTGGTGAATGTACGGCAAGACAGACTAAAAAGCTGACCGCATTAACTAATACGCGGACAGTGCTAGACTTATGTGTTAATGATAAGGCTAATCGTGATGTATGGGGTAAGGTATCAATCATTAAGTTTCGGTATCGATGGGAAGTCTATTGGTTAGCAGAGCAGTTAAAAACAAAAAACTTCAGGTTCAGGTTGATGCTCAGCTCAGGTTGGGAAGATGCAATTTTTGTAACTTGGCATGATGCGCCAGATAAGTTTTGGGAAGAAGGTTTTTTGAAGCTAAAAACTATGGATAGTATAACTTGTGTGTTATTGTTTAAAGTTGATAAAAGCGGGCAAGTAATAGATCTTCAATCTGTTACTGGAATGTGTATTTGTGATAAGTCAGAACAGTATCCTTTTGAAATGGATCTTGGAAGTTTTATCAAAACCAATAATGACTTTACAAATCATTTTAAAACATTAGGTCGTTTTGATTACATTTATGAATGGTGCGCATCAACACCTAGGGAGTTAGTAGAGAAGATGATACTTCTACCAGAAGAGTTTTGGGGGAGTGTTACACATATTAACACGACGCTAAGACTGAGAATGGACAGTGGAAAACCTGTGTTTTTTAGTGAAATTACGACTAATTCGTTCCCTGAAATTAAGAACTAATTTGTTTAGTTAGCTTGAAGCGCTTAATAATAAAACTAAGCGCTTCTAAAAACTTATCAGAAAATGCTACGTTTTGAGCGTGTAGGCTGAGAAACTGAATGCTCATTAATTGAACTAGACCGATTAGGACATCCGTAAAGTGGAGTTGGAAATGTTTCTTTGGCTTTTAAGCGTTTATCAAAATCTTCAAGTTTTTCATTTATTTCCTTGAATTTTTTGTCTTGGTCTTGTTTCATTTCTGTTATTAATGTAGCTAAGTCTTCGTTGGTTATAGCCATAATGATTTCCTTAAGTTGCTAAAAATATCGTAATAAATTTTAGGTCGCAGCTGATTGATGCTGTAAAAAAACATGTAAAAAATGTAGCATAAAAAATAAGTTGATTACAAAGGATGATTTATTAACTGTGTTACATATCAATTTTTTTACAAAAATTATAGTTCTAAAATTATTTTTATACAGCCAATATTAACTTTAAATGAATCTCTCTTAACTTGATTGAAGGCAAGCGGCTTTGTGGTTACTATACCCAGCCTAAAGCCAGCTCTGGTAGTTACCAGCCGTTACTTCAGCGATGTGAGATTATGAACGTATTAAGCCAACAGCGTGCGCATTCGTTTTTTGCTAACCCGGATTCAGCGGAAAGTCTTTATCAAACAAAGCCAACTCAGATAAGCCATTGTTTGCATGAGTTAATTGAGCATCAAGCGTTGTTAACGCCTGATGCGGTGGCGTTGAGCTATAACGGACAAACGCTGAGTTATGCTGAGTTAAATCGTAAAGCTAATCAATGTGCGCATTATTTAATCGGTTTAGGGGTTAAGCCGGATACGTTGGTGGGAGTCGTCATGCAGCGCTCGCTGGAATTGCCGGTGGCGTTATTGGCGATTTTAAAAGCAGGCGGCGCTTATTTGCCGTTGTCTGTCGATTATCCAGAGCAGCGTATGGCATTGTTACTGGCCGATGCCGGTGTTGAGGTTATTTTAACGCAGCAAGCGTTATTACCGGGTGTAGCTCAACTTGCCGAAGGTAAGACATTGTTTTGTTTAGATAGCGAAAGGTTTTATCTTGAACAAGAACCAGAGACTAACCCTGCTATTAAGCTTAATCCAGAGCATTTGGCTTATGTGATTTACACGTCAGGCTCTACTGGCTTGCCTAAAGGCTGCATGATTTCGCATCAAGCGATTGTTAACCGGTTGTTGTGGATGCGCGAGCAATATCGGATTAATGCTGACGATACTATTTTGCAAAAAACGCCGTATACCTTTGATGTCTCGGTTTGGGAATTTTTTTTACCGTGGTTGTCTGGCGCGTGTTTGCTGGTTGCTAAGCCGGAAGGGCATAAGGATAACGCTTATTTAGTTGAATTAATTCAGACACAAAAAAGTAACGGTGTGTCATTTTGTGCCGTCTATGCTTAGATTTTTTCTTAAGCAAGACGGTGTATCCGGTTGTACGAGTTTAACGCGGATTTTTGTCAGTGGTGAGGCGTTAAGCTATGAATTAATGAGTGAATGCTTAGAGACTCTACCCGCTGAGCTACATAATTTATACGGCCCGACTGAAGCGGCGGTCGATGTCAGTTATTGGCCGTGCCAACAAACGCCCCGATAAAAAAAAGTCCCGATAGGTAAGCCGATAGCCAATATTGAACTATGGATTTTAGATGCTGAATTAAATCCTGTTGCTGCTGGTCAAGCCGGTGAGCTGCATATAGGCGGCGTAGGTTTAGCGAGAGGGTATTTAAACCGGCCTGAATTAACGGCAGAAAAATTTATTCAAGTACCGTGGTCTAAAATTAAGCTGTATAAAACCGGTGACCAAGCGTGTTGGTTACCCGATGGCAATATCGAGTATTTAGGCCGGTTAGATTTTCAAGTCAAAGTACGCGGGTTTAGAATCGAGTTAGGCGAAATCGAGGCGTGTTTAAGACAACATGAGCAGATTAATGACGCTGTCGTACTGGTTAAAGATCAAGCATTAAACGATGCTAAATTAGTCGCTTATTTGGAGTGTGTTGATACTGATTTAACGGCGAAGGCGGTTAGAGACTATGTTAAAGCCGTTTTACCTGAATACATGGTGCCTAATCATGTGGTGTTCATGGCAGCGTTGCCGGTGACGGCGCATGGTAAAGCCGATAGAGACGCGTTACCTTGGCCCATACCTCAGTCCATCCCAGTAGGTGCGATTAAGCCTGAGCTTAAATCCACTAGCTTAGCGATAGCTCAGCTGTTACGCCTAGCGCAAGACGTGCTTAATCTAAGCCTATCACCCGATGATGATTTATTCGACGCTGGCGCGACGTCGTTTACGCTAGTGCGTTTAATTGAGCAGATTCGGGCGGCATCTGGGATTGCTATACCGATTGAGGTGGTTTTACAACAGCCTACGTTAGCCGCGCTGAGTCGTTATCTGGCTGAACACTCGGTTGAACAAGCAATAAACCTTGAGCAAGCACTGTTAGCGTTAGCGGCTGAGGTGTTCTCGATTCCGGGCTTGACTGAGCACGATGATTTATTTGATGCCGGTGCGACGTCGTTTACGTTGGTGCGCCTAGTTGAACGTATCCGTCAGCAATTTAACGTAACGATTGCGCTTGACGCCATTTTAGCGACGCCTACGGTAGCGGCATTGTCGGCAGCGCTAACAACGACTATTCAACAAGAAAAAACAACACCTTATGGCTTGACGATGGTTAAGCCAAGCATAATTAATTTACCGACATTTGAGTTTGAACCCGCATTTTATCGTCGTCCAGCGTTAGCCTCTAAACCATCCGCGTTATCTCAAGCTAAGCTCGCGCAGTTATTGTCGTTATTAAAACAACGCGACGTTCAAGGTAAACCTAAGTATTTGTATTCGTCGGCAGGTGGTTTAAATCCAGTGCAAGTCTATGTTTGGCTTAAAGACGATGCCGTACACGACATACCGGCGGGGATTTATTATTACCATCCGGTGATGCATCAGCTTCATTTAATCAGCACTCAGCATGGGCTAGAACATGCGTTTGCTAACGTAGATTTAGCTGCAGACGCTCAATTCGGCTTGTTTTTAATCGCAGAGTTGGCCGCGATTACACCGATTTATCAAGGCTTAGGCCAAGTGTTATCGGTATTAGAAGCCGGTTACCTGGCACAAATGCTACAAAGTCGCCAAGCTGAGCTAGAGCTAGCATTATTGCCAGTCGCGGTGTCTGGCTTTGCGGTCATTGCCGAGGCATTTCAATTAGAGCCTAGCCAGCAATTTATGCATTGTTTAATCGGTGGCTTAGCCGATTGGGCGCAGCCTGCACCGGTGCTGGATGTGAGTTTAACCGCGTTCGGTCAAGTGAGTTTAGCGGGGATTGAATCAGTGATTGGTGCGGCTGGACACGCGGTTAGTTTTCCTAGCCAGCAACAACGCGACCAGTTACATGAGCAGCATAGGCAGTTAAGACCGTGTACCGGTACGGCGCTGGCGCTAGACGATAGTCCAGTAGCGCTTGAATGGTATGGTGCGCGCGCGGCTAAACGGGATTATTTAGACCAGACTATACCGCTATCGGCATTAAGCGGTTTGCTGAGTTTGCTAAGGCCGCAGTCGGTGAATCTTGATGCGTATTTATTTACTAAACTTACCGCAGCCAATAGCTTGCAGTTTTATCTGTACGCGCAAGAACAAGGTGTTAGCGAGCTGGCATCGGGGCTTTATCGTTATGATTTAGCGGCGCATGGTTTAATACCGGTTTGTTCCCAGCTATCCCAGCCGATAAAAAGCTGTTACACGCCGTTTAATCGTAAACATGCCAGTCAGGCGAAAGCAGTGTTATTTATCTTTGCCAACAAACGTGAGCCAGTATTTGCTGCGTTGTTAGAAGCTGGTGCGATAGGACAATTGTTGCTAGAACGGCAAGCTGAGTTTGGCTTAGGTTTGTGTCCTATCGGTGGTCTGTTATTCGATAAAATACGCGCCGATTTTACGTTAACTCCTGATGATGAGTTATTGCATAGTTTCGTGATAGGCGCGGTGAATACGCCGTTACCAGCGTTTTGGCCGTTTTTACAACGTCGTGCGCTATCGAAATCACAGCAGCAAGCAATAGGGATTATTGGCATCAGCGGTGTTTATCCGGGTGCTGAAGACTTAGCCGAGTTTGCTCAGTTATTACAACACGGTAAAACGGCATTTACGGCGATTGAATTTAATAGCGAAAGCGATTACCGGCGACCAATTGCAGCCGATGTAACAAAAACGTTTTCGCAACACTGGCGGTTTTTTAACGGATATAGCGAGTTTCGATGCGGCGTTATTTAATATCACACCTAAAGAAGCGAAAACCCTAGACCCGCAAGAACGTCTATTATTGCAACAGGTTTGGGCGGCCTTAGACAATGCAGGCTATACCGCTGCTGAGCTTAATCGAGTAGCCGGTACAGTAGGCGTGTTAATTGGGGCGATGTGGGATGATTATCAGCATTATGGCACCGGGCAATGGCAACAAGGTTTGACTATGCCGCCGACCTCGGTGCGCTCATCGTTAGCCAACCGCTTGTCGTATTTTTTTGATTTTAATGGGCCTAGTCTTAGCATCGATACCTCATGTTCGTCTGCGTTAACCGCGTTGCATCATGCTGTCACCGCACTGCGAAACGGTGAGTGTGGCGCGGCGATTGTCGCTGGGGTTAATTTGCTCAGCCATCCATATCATCAAACCTTATTACAATCGTTAGACTTACTCAGTCATTCCAACCGCTGTTTACCGTTTAGCCAACACGCCGATGGTTGGGTGGCCGGTGAAGGAGTAGGCGTATTAGTGTTAAAGCCTTTGCTGAAGGCCGAAGAGCAAGGTGACACGATACATGCCTCGGTATTAAACACCGGTATTAGTCATGGCGGGCATTCGCTACGCTATGGTGCGCCTAATGCGGAAAAACAAGCGCAAGCGATTGCTAAAACCTTCGCGGCTGCGGGTATAGAGGCTGCGTCGATTAGTTATATCGAAGCTGCCGCGCCAGGGGCTAGCCTGGCCGATGCGGCGGAAATAGCGGCATTAAAACAAGTGTTTAAACAGGATGAAGACGTTAAGCCGGTTTATTTCGGCAGTGTTAAAGCCAATATCGGTCATTTAGAATCGGCTTCGGCCATGTCACAAATTGCTAAAGTACTCGCGCAATTTCATTCCGGTCATATTTTTCCAAGCTTAAGTCAGCAACCGCTTAATCCGTTATTACAACTAGAACACAGCCGGTTACGTTTGGCCGATGCGCTAATGCCTTGGTCATCGGACCAGCCTAGACGAGCCTTAGTGAATGCCTTTGGTGCAACCGGTTCTAGCGCTCATGCCGTATTAGAGGAATATCGCACAACGCCTGCAACGTTGGCTAATCGCGCTGAAGCAGCGCACTTAATCGTGTTATCGGCGGCTACGGAGCCACAACTTATGCAACTTGTTACCCGATTCCAGCAATTTTTAACCAAAGCGATGACGACGGGCTTGCCTAATTTAGCTGATATAGCCTATACGTTCCAGGTAGGACGGGTGGCTATGACGCAGCGTTTGGCCGTAATTGCTAGTAGCCATAGCGAGTTACAACAGAAACTATCGGCTTGGTTAATACGGCGTGACTCTAATGCTGAGCTGTTTATCGGACAGGCGCTAGATACTGTTAACGAGCTAAAAAATCCGGCGCGTTTAACATTATCCGAACTGGCGGAGGCTTGGGTTAAGGGCGCTAAGTTTGATTGGCAAGGTCTTACAGAAGCTGGTCGTAAACGCGTGGCGTTACCGGGTTATCCTTTCGATAACACGACGGCTTATTGGCCTGAAGCGGCTAGCGCTAAGCCGGAACCGGTTGCTATTCCTGTCTCTGAAACACATGTTGTAACCTTAAATCAAGTACAAGACTATCTGAAAACCGTTTTCTCAGAAGTTTCGGAAATACCGTTGTCTCAGCTACGCTTAAACGCAGGCTTTGACCAATACGGATTAACGTCATTGTTGATTAAACAATTAACCACGCGCTTAGAGCGAGATTTAGGTGAGTTATCTAAGACGTTGTTTTTTGAATATCACTGCTTACAAGACTTAGCCCAGTATTTTTACCAGCAGCATGGCTTGGGTTTAGCGCAGTTATTAAATTTAGCGACACCCCAACAAGCCGTTTTAGAGACTCAACCTGATGGTCAAAGCCAGGCACAAGACGCGCTCTATTTAGCCGATGATATTGCCATTATTGGCGTCAGCGGTTGTTATCCAGGTGCGCAAGATTTAGAGGCATTTTGGCAACAGCTTAAACAAGGGGCTGATTGTATTACCGAAGTACCTAAACAGCGCTGGGATAACAATGACTCGCGCTATGCTGATTTATGCCGTTTTGGTGGTTTTTTATCGGATATTGAGAGTTTTGATGCGCTGTTTTTTAAGATTTCGCCACGCGAAGCGGAGAGCATGGACCCGCAACAACGTTTGTTTTTACAAACCGCTTGGCATACGGTAGAAGATGCCGGTTATAACAAAGCCAGTTTACAACGTGTCTTTGCCGGTAAAGTTGGCGTGTTTGTCGGCGTCATGTATGGCGAATATCAATTGTTTAGCGGTGAGCAATCGCTAGGGTCGGTTTATGGTTCAATCGCTAATCGGGTGTCATATACGCTAGATTTGCACGGGCCTAGTTTGGCTGTTGATACCTTGTGTTCTTCATCATTAACAGCATTGCATCAAGCGGTGCAGAGTTTACGCCGGGGCGAGTGTTTAGCGGCCCTAGTTGGTGGAGTGAATTTATCGTTGCATCCGAATAAATATCGCTTGCTAGCTCAGCTCACCATGTCGCTAGCGATGGTCGTTGCCGTAGTTTTGGCGCGGGTGGCGATGGTTTTGTGCCGGGTGAGGGGGTAGGCGCTGTGATGCTAAAACCGTTAAGCCATGCTCAACGCGACGGTGACGCCATTTATGCGGTGATTAAGGCGACGACCATTAATCACGATGGCAGAACCCACGGCTTTACCGTGCCGAATCCGAATGCTCAAGCTGAGCTTGTTGCTGAGGCGTTAACGCAAGCCAAGATAGATGCGCGCGCGGTTAGTTATATCGAAGCGCATGGTACCGGGACGGCATTAGGCGATCCGGTTGAAGTCACAGGCTTGATGAAAGCCTTTCAAGCGATGGGTAAGCAACCAGAGCAATGTGCGTTAGGTTCGGTGAAAAGCAATATTGGGCATTGTGAAGCGGCCGCAGGTATGGCTGGCTTAAGTAAAATTCTGTTGCAATTAAAACACGGACAACTAGCCCCGACTTTACATAGCGCAGAGGTCAATCCGAATATTAATTTTACTGCGACGCCATTTTATTTACCGCAACAGTTAACGCCTTGGGTTAGGCCGGTGCTTGACGGTATAGAGCAGCCACGCGTGGCGTGTTTATCGTCATTCGGTGCCGGTGGTGCTAATGCTCATGCGGTGCTTACTGAGTATTTAGACGCTGTTGCTAAACCTGAGACAACACCAGCGAGTGAACCCGTATGTATCGTGTTATCGGCTGAACAGCCTGAGCGCTTGCGTTTAGTCGTACAACGCTTATGGCAAACGATTAAAGAACCTACTTGGCAAAGCCAGCCTAAACACAGTTTGCTTAATTTAGCGTATACCTTGCAGACAGGACGGGAAGCATTGACGTATCGCTTAGGGTTTGTTTCTGCGTCGCTACCTGAATTAGCCGTACAGCTAAGTGATTATTTGGCTTCTTGTGGTACGCAAAGCGTACCCTACGAACCCATTACCCAAGAATCAGAGCATGGTAGGGTACGCTTTGCGTACCAAAACAGTGTTACCCAAAGCGAGTTCGAAACCAATAAGGTTGGCATGGGTTATCAACACCAATTGTTAGCAACCTGGCTAGCGGGTAACGATGTTGATTGGCAGGCTTTGTATCATAACCAACCGGTACAACGGTTAAATTTACCCGGATACCCGTTTGAACAACAACGTTATGGTTGGGCGCATACTATTACAGAATCGGTTAATAGACCCGCGCCGTCGGTTATTGCTGCCGTGGCTACCGTAGAAACCAAATTAACTACCTCATTGCATCCAGAACAACGCGTACAGTCTGAGTTAAAACATTTAGTTCACACGGTCTTAAAACTACCGCTAGACCGAATCAATATTAACAGCAACTTTATCGATTTTGGTTTTGATTCCATTACGTTAGCTGAATTGGCTAGGGCTATTGCTAAGCATTACGCCATTAGCTTTAGCCCCGCCGTGTTTTTCTCACAAACTAATATCAACGCGTTAACGCGTTATTTACTCAATGATTGCAGCGAGCTTTTGATTGAGGCGCCGCCTGAAGTCCTACAAAAAAACTGTTGTTGATACAAAACCTACGAGCTACGACCCGCCAGTAATCACGGCTAGAACTCAGTCAACACAACAAGAGATTGCCATTATTGGCTTAAGCGGGCGTTTTCCGAATGCACGTGACAGTGATGAATTTTGGCAATTATTAGCACAAGGTAGCGATACGATTAGCGAAATTCCGAGTAGCCGGTTTGATTGGCAAGCGGTATATGGCGACCCGTTACAAGACGTTGATAAAACCAATTGTAAATGGAGTGCGTTGTTGCCTGGCGTTGATGAATTCGACCCGTTATTTTTTGAAATCTCGCCTAAAGAAGCGGCGCAGATGGACCCGCAGCAGCGCTTATTATTGCAAGAAGCTTGGCGTAGTTTAGAACACGCAGGGTTAGGGCCAGAACATTTAGCTCAGCAAACAGTCGGGATGTTTGTTGGCGTCGAAGAAGGTGATTACCAGGACTTAATCAAACATCCAGGCGTCATGTCTACGCATAATGGCGTGTTAGCGGCGCGTTTAGCGTATTGTCTGAATTTACATGGGCCGGTATTAGCCGTTAATACGGCCTGTTCGTCATCGTTAGTCGCGTTACATTTGGCCTGTCAAAGCCTTAATAACCAAGAATGTGAGGTGGCCATTGCCGCTGGCGTTAATTTGATGCTGACGCCAAAGCGCTATGTCGCGATAGCTCAAGCTGGATTGACCTCGCCCGATGGCCGATGTTATGCCTTTGATCAGCGCGCGCAAGGTATGATTCCAGGTGAAGCGGTGGTTGCGCTAGTGTTAAAACCGTTGGCACAAGCAGAACTCGATGGCGACCCGATTTTAGCGGTTATTAAGGGCATAGGTGTTAATCACGACGGTAAAACCAATGGCATGGCAGCTCCCAGCGGTGCTGCACAAGCGACGTTATTGCATAAAGTGTACCGCAAAGCCGGTATTAATCCGGCCGATATGGGCTGTGTTATTGCACATGGTACGGGCACGGCGCTAGGCGACGCAGTAGAAGTGACGGCATTATCCGAGGTGTTTAACGCAGCTAATGCACAAACGGCGAGCTGCGCCTTAATGTCAACAAAACCGGCTTTTGGTCATGGTTTTGCCGCATCAGGCTTGGTCAGCGTCACAGCGCTAGTCCATGCGTTAAGACAACAACAGATTCCAGCCAGTCTGTATTGCGAGCAAGAAAATGCCTATATCGATTGGGTGAATAGCCCGTTTTATGTCAATAAACAACTTAAACCTTGGGCTTCAACTAAGCCTCGTTTAGGCGCGGTGAGTGCGTTTGGCATGAGCGGGACGAATGCGCATGTGGTGATAGCAGAATATACGCCTGTTAGCACGCCTGCCGAAACCTGGCCGGGTTATTTATTGGTGTTATCCGCAAAAACTGAAGCGGCTTTAACGCTGCAAATCCAACAATTACATGCGTTTTTACTCGGTGCCGACGAGTCATCTTTAGCCAGCGTCAGTTACACCTTATTAACCGGTAGGCATCATTTTAATTACCGCTATGCTGTTGTAGTGACTAGCGTAGCCGAGGCATTAACAGCCTTGGTTGATGATAGCAACAGCGGTTGCCGTGGCGTTGTTGCGCGTGATTTTGCCGTGTTACCGGCGCTGGTTGCTTGTATTGAGCATTTATTGACGCAAAGTCATGGTTTGCGTGACCAGCCAGCGCGTTATGGCGAGGTATTGCACGGTTTAGCGCAATTTTATTGCCAAGGGTATTCGATTTCAGCTCAGGGATTGTTTAATACCAAGCTGCGTAAATGTGTGTTACCCGGTTATCCGTTTGCGCGTGAACGGTATTGGGCGGGTAAAGAGGTTATGCTGTCACAACCTGAGTCTATGCCTAAACCGGTGCAAACTCAAAATGCTGAATTATTGTTATTTACCGAGACATGGCAGGCCGAACCCGTTAAGCAAGGGCTAACGCAAGCTTTATCAACAGTCTTGTGTCTTGTCGATGATATTGCTAAACCTGTTGCGTTAGTTGGGGCAACTATCATCATCGTAGCACCGGGCAGTGTTTATCAACGCGTGTCCGAGACGCAGTTTATCGTACCGTTAACAGACGAATCCATTTATCAACAGCTATTTGCCGAACTGAAACCCCACCATCAACGTATTGATGCGGTGGTTTGCGCCTGGTCATTAACCACCTCAATAGCGCCTGATTTTGACCAACAAACCTTAGCGATAGCGGCGGTATTAAAAGCGTTATTAGCCAGCAAACTGACTGTGGCTAAGGTGTTATTAGCAGGTTGTTATCGAGATACGCTTGAACGCAGTTATTTAGAAGCTTGGTTAGGGTTTGAGCGCTCAGCGCGTTTGGTATTGCCTGAAACTATGTGTTTAGCGGTGTTACTCGTCGATGAGCGCTCTGAACATTGGGAAGTCGTGGCGCAAGAATTACAACAAGAGACTATGGTCAGCGCGTGTTATCGCCAAAACACCTGTTATCGTTGTAGGCTGCAAGCTTTGCCTGCGATGACACCACTTTCACCAGGACCTTCATTAAGCGTGCTTAAAACCGGTGGTACTTATCTGATTACTGGTGGTGCCGGTGGTTTAGGGCTGATATTTGCCCGTTATTTAGCGAAAACTTACCAAGCTAATACAGTGTTAGTAGGCCGTAAACCACAATCGGCACGTATCACTGAGGCTTTATCTGAGTTAAGCGCTTACGGCGGTCAGCATCACTATTATGCTGTTGATATAGCCGATGCGGAGGTATTTTCTAAGGTTTGGCTGACGATTAAACAGCGTTTTGGTGCGATTAATGGCGTATTCCATGCGGCGGGTATCGCGGGTGAGGCGAGTTTACCGGCGTTATCGTTAAAACGCTTTTGAGCAAGTGTTACGGCCTAAAATAACCGGTACTCAAGTGCTAGCCAAGGTCTTAGCAGACGAAGTGCTAGATTTTACCGTGTATTTTTCATCGAGTTCGGCGCTATTAGGTGATTTTGGCTCTTGTGCGTATGCGGTAGCGAACCGGTTTCAACTGGCTTACGGGCGTTATCATAATGCCCTAGTGATTAACTGGCCGTTATGGCAATCGGAGGGTATGTCGTTAGGCAGTGAAGACAGCACACGCTTATATTTAGGGATGTCAGGACAAGCGCTATTAACTGCTGAACAAGGGCTAAAGGTATTTGACTATTTATTAACCCAGCCCACGGATACGCCGTATCTGCTTATGGTGGGCGATGCGAGTAAGATAAACCGGTTATTAGGTGTTACGCCATGCGCTAAGTCGGTCTCGGCGCTGCCTGAGCGTGTGACAGACGCGAAAATAACGACAACATTTCAGCCGGTTTCGCTGCAAGTACGGGTTGAACAACGCTTAACGCAAATGATTGCCGAGCATTTAAATCTGGCCGAAAACCGTCTAAATAGGACTACGAATTTAGCCGATTTTGGTTTTGATTCTATGGGCTTAACCGCGTTTGCGAGGCAGTTAAGCCAGTATTTTGGTATTAACCTCACGCCGTCGGTGTTTTTTGGTTATTCGACGATAGCCGAGTTAAGCGCGTATTTGTTAGAGAATCACGGTAATGCTATCGAAGATTGCTATAAGCAGCGCTCTGAACCGCAGAGCGGTTTAGGCGGCATTCCCACGCAGAGCGTGGGAACGATAAACACGATGAAGCCTGTTGAGGCTATGCCGTTAAACACCGATGATGCCATCGCAATTATCGGCATGAGCGGACGTTTTCCCGGCGCTGATACGGTAGACGAATTTTGGCAAAATCTTAAAGACGGTGTCAATACGGTAGGCGAGATGCCTAGTCAACGAGGTTCAGCTACGGCCGGATTAAAAGCAGGTTTTATCAACGGTGTTGCTGAATTTGACCCGTTATTTTTTGAGCTCTCACCGGCTGAAGCCGAAACCATAGACCCTAGACAACGCTTATTATTGCAAGAGGCGTGGAATGCGTTAGAAGATGCGGCTATAGGTCCGTTACAACTGGCACAGCAAAAAATTGGCATGTTTGTCGGCGTCGAAGAAGGCGAATATCAACGGCTAGTCAATGATGCCAGTGTAACGGCCAATCACACAGGTGTTTTAGCGACTCGACTCGCTTATTTCTTAAACTTACGCGGACCGGTCATGGCGATAAACACCAGTTGTTCATCGGGGTTAGTCGCGGTGCATCAAGCTTGCCAGAGCTTAAAACTCAATGAATGCGATGCGGCTGTCGCAGCGGCGGTTAATTTAATGCTATTGCCGGAGAGTTTTAACGCGTTAACTCAAGCTGGAATGTTGGCTAAAGACGGCCAGTGTCGGGCATTTAGTGCTAATGCCAATGGCATGATTCCCGGTGAGGCGGTTGTGGCTGTGGTGTTAAAACCTTTAGCCAAAGCCCAAGCGGATGGCGACCCCGTTATTGCCGTGATTCGCGCTAGCGGACTTAATTACGATGGTAAAACCAATGGCATTACCGCGCCTAATGGCCTAGCCCAAGCTGAACTCATTAATGATATTTACCGTCGTGCCGGTATTCAGGCGAAAGACATTCGCTATATCGTTGCGCATGGCACCGGCACGCCGTTAGGTGACCCAGTAGAAGTCAATGCATTAACGCAAGTGTTTAAACAGCAATCCGACCAAACTCAGTATTGTGCATTAACGTCGAATAAAACCAATATCGGTCATAGTTTTGCCGCTTCGGGTTTAGTGAATCTGGTTAATTTAACGTTGGCGTTACAGCAGCAACAAATCCCCGCGAGTTTACATTGCACAGACGAAAATCCGCATATCGATTGGCCTAACAGCCCCTTTTATGTCAATAAACAAACCAAGGTTTGGCAGGTTAACGCCGACGAGCTTAGATTAGGTGCGGTGAGTGCGTTTGGCATGAGCGGTACCAATGCCCATGTCGTTGTACAAGAATACCGCGCACCGGCTACGCCAGTCATTATAAAACCAGGCTATTTATTCGTGTTATCGGCTAAAACCGAAAGCGCATTGCGATTACGCGTCAAGGCTGTCGCTGCGTATTTAGTACAACATAAACCGGGCAACGATGCGCTAGCCACGTTGAGCTACAGTTTATTGGTAGGACGGCATCATTTCGCGCATAGACTGGCGTTAGTGGTTGTTAGCGTAGAGCAATTAACGGAAGTTTTAACGCAGTTTTATCAGATAAGAGGCTAGTTCAGGTTTATCAAGCCGTGGTCTCGCCTAGGTTTAGCGCACAACCAGGCTTACAAGCTTATGCTGAGCAGTTGGCTTCAGCCGATGACAGCGAGGCTTTAGTTTATTTAGACCAATTAGCGCAATTAGCCGAGCTATTTTGCCAAGGCTATGTTGTTTCGGTCGCGCATTTATTTAACGGGTTGACATTAACACGGGCGCGTTTTGCCAGGTTATCCGTTTGCCAAAGAGCCGTATTGGGTGAAGCCAGAGGGAGTGCAAAGCTTGCCTTGCTCAGGTGCGAACAGTGTACAAAGCAAGCTTTGTACTCCAAGCATGGCGGTCGAGGGAAAGATACATCCGCTTCTACATCAACGCCTAGGCCAAGATTTGCGTTTTAGCAGTTGTTTTACGGGCGAAGAATTCTTTTTAGCTCAGCATCAAATCAACCAAACTAACATCATGCCCGGCGTGGCGTATTTAGAAATGGTGCAGGCGGCGCTGACAGAATGCCACGTTGCCGAACAATGTGTTTTCAGCAATACCGTTTGGCTTAGCCCGTTAAGCGTTGCCGATAAACCAGTAACCGTGTTAACAGAATTAACGCCAACGCCTACCGGTTATGATTGCGTTATTTCTAGCCAAACTGAGCAGCAAAGCCAAGTGCATTTTCAATGTAAGCTTGAGTTAAAGCAGCTACCACAACCTGTTTTAGACTATGCTTTAGTCACATTACGCGCGCGCTGTTCGGAGTTACTAAATGCTGATGAAGTGTTAGCGCTGACGTTACGCGCTTATGGTAAGCAAACCAGCGAAGCGAGTGGTTTTCAAGTCATTAGTGAATACCGCGATAATCCTATCGAAGCGGTAGCTAAACTGGTGTTAAAACCCGCTCTATTAACGCAAGCGGCTGAATTTTATTTACATCCGTGCTTAATCAACGGCGTGTTTGAAGCCGCGCAAGTGTGGACGATGCGACATGGTGGTGGTGATGCACCACGTGTACCATTTACCCTAGCCGAACTTAAGATTTTTCAACGGCCAGGTGTTGCCGCTTGGGTGCATGTGAGGCCTCGCTTAGCTATGACGGGCGAAGTAGCTGTATACGATATAGCGTTGTTCACTGAGCAGGGTGAGTTGGCGTTACAGTTTAGCGCCTATAGCACTAAGTCGCTTAAACAGCCGCCAATAAAGCCAGAGACAACCGAGCTAAAACAACGCCTGGCCAGCATGATTGCTGAGCAACAAAAATTAACGCTGGATCAAATCGATGCGGATACCGAGTTAACGCAATACGGTTATGATTCAATTCGTTTTACTGAATTAGCTAACCGGCTCAATCAACGTTATGGCTTAGAGGTATTGCCTACGTTGTTTTATGCCTATCCTACGCTGAGCGCATTAAGCGACTATTTTCATGAACATGCGCCAGAATTTGCGGCTCATGTGCTACCTGAAGCTGTTACGCCTAAAACCGTCGATTCTAGTCCTCAGCTACCGGCTACTCCATTAGATTCAGCGATTGCGATTATTGGCATGAGCGGGCGTTTCCCCGGCGCTGACGATGTTAATGAGTTTTGGCAATTGTTAATAGACCAAAAGGTGTGTATTCGCGAAGTACCCAAAGACCGCACGGCTTGGTGGCAAAGCGACGATGAAAACCTCATTAAACTGGGCGGTTTTATCGACAATGTGGCTTGTTTTGACCCTTTACTCTTTGGCGTATCACCACGCGAAGCAGCGTTATTAGACCCACAACTTAGATTGTTTTTACAAAGCACGTGGGCTGCGTTAGAAGATGCGGGGTACTCGGTAGCAGGCTTATCAGGCAGTCATACCGGTGTGTTCGTTGGCGTTACCACGCGCGATTATCAGGAGTTATTAACCGAGGCGCAACAGGATAAACATAAGCCCGATATGGTGTTTAATTTTGCCGTGGCGAATCGGGTTTCGTATTTATTGAATTTTACTGGGCCTAGCGAGGCGATAGATACAGCCTGTTCTAGCTCATTAATTGCAATTCATAGAGCCGTTGATTGTTTACGTCTAGGCCATGCTGAGCTGGCGATAGCAGGTGGGGTTAATTTAATCTTAACACCGACAGTTACCCAACTTGCTCAACAAGCAGGTATGTTAAGCCCTGATGGGTGTTGTAAAACCTTTGATGCCAAAGCGGATGGTTTTGGCCGAGGCGAGGGCGTAGGGGCCATCGTGTTAAAACGGCTGGCCCAAGCAGAAGCCGATGGTGATGCAATTTATGCGGTGATTCGCGGCAGTGCGGAAAACCACGGAGGTAGAGCGACATCGCCTACGGCCCCGAACCCCTTAGCGCAACACGCGTTATTAATCTCGGCCTACCAACGTGCCGGTGTGCCTATTAACAGCGTGAGTTATATCGAAGCGCATGGTACCGGTACAGCTTTAGGCGACCCTATTGAAGTCGAAGGGTTAGTCAGCGCGTTTAACCAACTTTATCAACAACAAGGTTTAGCTAAACCGGCTGAGCCGTCTTGTGCGTTAGGCTCAGTGAAAGCCAATATCGGCCATTTAGAATCGGCAGCGGGTATTGCCAGCGTCATTAAAGTGTTGTTGATGATGAAGGCAAAAACTATCCCTGGTAATCCGCAGTTACAGCAGTTAAATCCGTATTTACGCTTAGAGGCTAGTGCATTTTATCCTGTGCGCGAGACCTGTGCTTGGTATGCCGCCGAAGGTCAACCGTTGCGGGCGGGCGTCAGCGGTTTTGGCGTTGGCGGGGCGAATGCGCATCTGGTGTTAGAACATTACGCAGCTATAGAAAAACCGTCGCTGGCGATAACGCCGGTAGCTATCGTGTTATCAGCGCGTAAACAGGCTAATTTGTTGGTCTTAGTACAACGCTTAATCGCGCATATTCAGCGCGAACAGCTTGATAATCAGCACTTAACGGCGTTGGCTTACACACTGCAAACGGGTAGGGTGGCGCTAGCTCAGCGCTTAGGCATTGTCGCGGAAACCATGGCAGACTTGGTTGCTAAGCTCACCGCGTTTACCCACAGCTTTGAACACGCTGGACCAGGGATTTACTACGCACAAGCCAACTCTGTGGGTCTTAGCGGTGCTCCTAAGCTTAAAGCCGATTCCACGCATACTATCCACGAGTTATTAACGGCTTGGGTTAACGGTGCTGAACTCGATTGGTCAGGACTTTATCAGCAGCAACAAAAACCTAAACGTTTACATTTACCGTCATACCCGTTTGCAGAGGAACGCTATTGGGTAACAGAAAACACGTCGTCAGAGCCAAAACCGGCCGCAAGCGCTAGCGAGTATCGTATTGTGTTATCAGGCGATGAAGCCTGTTTACGCGACCATTATGTCCTAGGTCAGCCGGTTCTACCGGGTGCGGCTTATATTGCGTTCGTCACCGCCGCTACCGGCGCATCAGTATTACGCAATGTCGTATGGTTACGGCCTTTAATCGTCACGCAACCGGTTGAGTTAGTGATTAAATTAACGCGCGGCTCTGATAATGCTCAGAGTTTTATGGTTTTCAAAGCTGACGCGCCAGAAACCGTTTATTGCCAAGGACTTATTAGCGATGAGCCGCAGGCTTTGGCAGCGATACCGCTAAACGCGATAAAAAGCCAAACAGTGCGCGAGCTGCGTAGCGGTGCAGCGTGTTATCGAGCGTTTCAAGCTTTAGGCTTAGCGTATGGGCCAAGTCATCAAGGCATTGTGCAACTGGCTATTAGTGATGAGCAGGTCTTAGCCGAAATTGCTTTGCCTAATACCGTCATCACTGAGACATACGGAAAAGTGCATCCTGGCGTGTTAGATTCCGCTTGGCAAGCCTTAACCGGTTTTGCCGCACTGGAGCAAGCCGCTACGCCGTTATTACCGTTCTCAGTAGAAAAAATCATTATATCAACGCCTTGTAATGGACAGAGTTGGGCCTGGCTAAGACCCAGCTTACGACCCAACCAAACGCCTAACACGGCTAAACAAAGCCAATACGATATAGACTTATGCGATAACGAGGGTGCGGTTTTACTTGCTGTGCGTGGTTTTATGCCGCGTCCATTACCACAACCCGCTAAGCCTAAAGACGACGCCTTGTTATTTACGCCTTATCAACAAGCGTTGGAGTTAAGTCTAAATACACCGGTGCTGCCCAATCTCCTAATTGCTTACGGTTTTAACGAGGTTGAGCAAGCCGCTTTAAGCCAATTTGGGTTAGCCGAGGAATATTATTGGCAAAACACTAACCCGGATAGCGTAACCGCGTATCAATCCGTTGCAACGGTTTTACTCCAGCAATTGCAACGCTTTACTCGCCTAGCGCAACAACAAACCGTGTTTGTGCAAGTGTTGCTAAGCCATAGCACCGAAACGGCGTTATTAACCGGCTTAGCGGCACTGTTTAAAACCTTAACGCTGGAATATCCGCGTTATCAGGCGCAATTGCTGGTCGTTGCGCGTGAAGATAGCCTAAGTCAAATCGCTGAAAAACTTAAAGTGGGTGCGTGTTATCCACAACATAGTTTGATTCAGCATCAACAACCGCTTGCGCATACCGTTGCGTGGCAGCGTTTAGCATTGCCTGAAAGCTATGCTATACCTTGGCGTGAACGCGGCGTTTATTTAATTACCGGCGGTGCCGGTGGTTTAGGGCAATTGTTTGCCAAAGAAATCCTGCGTCATGTTAAGCAAGTGACACTGGTGTTGGCAGGCCGAAGCGAGTTAAGCGCTGAGCAACAGGCGAGCATCCAAGATTTAGTAACCACGAACACAGTGGTCATGGATTATCAACGCGTTGATATGGCTAATTCTACCGCTGTAAAACAGTTAATAAGCCATATTATCCAGTGTTACGGTCAATTAAACGGCGTGATTCATAGCGCTGGCGTGTTAAAAGATAGGTTATTACTAAATTTAACACCCGCCGAGTTAACCGACGTGTTCGCCGCTAAAGTGGCTGGTACGCAGTATTTAGACCAGGCTACGCAAGGTCTAACGCTGGATTTCTTTGTGTTGTTTTCATCGGTCGCATCGGTACTAGGCAATATCGGCCAAGCCGGTTATGCGGCGGCGAATGGCTTTTTAGATGCGTTTGCCGATGATCGGCAACAGCTTTGCCGTCAAGGGTTACGCCAAGGCCAAACCTTGAGTGTTAATTGGCCGTTATGGCAAGACGGTGGTATGCACGTGACGGTGACGGCAGGTCAGTTTAATCGTCAAGGCTTAACCACCGAAGCGGGTTTAACGGCTTTTTATCGCTTACTCGCATCAGGTGTGGCTAGAGCGATGGTATTAAACCATGCTGATGCTGACTTAATCAGCGCCATAACCCCACCTCAGCCTTCGCCTTACCCGGAGAAGGAGCCGATCAGAGATGGACAAACTCCATCCTCTGATAAGGTGGAGGTTGGGGGTATGGGTGAGCAATTAAATACGGCGTCGCTTGAACAAGCGCTTTTATTGATAATCTCCGAACTGTTAAAAGTCGACGCAGAGGATTTAGACGCCTATACCGAGTTTAATCAATACGGTTTTGATTCCATTGCATTTACCGAATTTGCTAATGCGATTAATCAGGCGTATGGCTTAATGCTAACGCCTACGCTGTTTTTTGAATACACCACCGTAGCTGAATTAAGCCAGTATTTATTTGCTCAGCATGGACAGCAATTTTCTCAGTTAAACGCTGAGCCTGTTGCCGAACAGCAACTTGTTTCTGATTGTAGCTGCGAATTCATTCGCACTGTGCGGATAAATCCGCACCTACAACTTCCCGAACAATCTATCGCCGTTATCGGCATGACAGGTAAGTTTCCTAAAGCCGATACGATTGAGCAGTATTGGCAAAATTTAGTCAACGGCGTCGATGCTATTAGCGAAATTCCGCCAGAGCGTTGGGATTGGCGCAGCTTGTACGGTGACCCTATCACTGAGCCAGGTAAAACCCATATTAAATGGGGTGGTTTTATCAACGATGTTGAGCAATTTGATGCGTTGTTTTTCGGTATTTCACCGAAAGAAGCCAAGCTAATGGACCCGCAGCAGCGTTTACTTATGCAAGCGGTTTGGCAGGCGTTAGAAGATGCCGGTTACGATCCGGCTTCGCTTTCCGGTACGAACACGGGGTTATTTATCGGTACGGCGAACAGCGCCTATGCCGATAAGCTAAGACAAGAACATGCCGATAGCTACGGCTCAACGGGGTTAATTGCGTCGTTAGGTCCTAACCGGATTAGCTATCATCTTAATTTGCATGGCCCTAGCGAGGCGATAGAAACGGCATGTTCGTCGTCGTTAGTCGCTATTCATAAAGCCGTGCAAGCGCTAGAAAGTGGCGAATGCGATTTGGCTATTGCCGGTGGCGTTAATTTGATTTTAGGGCCAGAGCTGCATATTAGCTTTAGCAAAGCCGGTATGTTAAGCCCAGATGGACGTTGTAAAACCTTTTCTAACCAAGCCAATGGCTATGTGCGGGGCGAAGGCATAGGCATTCTGGTGTTAAAACGGCTTAGCCAAGCGGAGCTTGATGGCGATGGCGTGTTAGGCGTTATCAGAGCGACTGCGCATAACCACGGTGGTCGCGCTAATTCATTAACAGCGCCTAACCCTAAAGCACAAGCCGAGTTATTAAAAACCGCTTACCGTAAAGCCGGTGTTGATATTAACACGGTAAGTTTTATTGAAACTCACGGTACGGGTACCGAATTAGGCGACCCGATTGAAATTAACGCGATGAAAGCGGCGTTTAATGCGTTAAAAACCGACACGGATTGGCAGGAAAACGCTGGCTGTGCGTTAGGCGCGGTTAAAACCCATATCGGGCATTTGGAAATGGCCGCCGGTGTGGCAGGGGTGATTAAAACCTTATTGCAGTTTAAACATAAAACCTTAATCGGCAATTTGCATAACACCACGGTTAATCCCATGCTGGATTTAACCAACAGCCCGTTTTATTTATTAAATCAAAACCAGCCTTGGCAAACAGTTGATAACCAGCCTAGACGGGCTGGCGTTAGCTCGTTTGGCTTTGGTGGCGTTAATGCGCATATTGTGCTGGAAGAGTATATCGCTCAGCCTAGCGATTCAGTCGTGCTTGCCCCGGCTATTATTGTCTTATCCGCACGAACTGCTGATGCGTTGCATAGCTATGCCAAGCAGTTAGCGGTATGGGTTCAGCAACAAATAACGACCGATTCGGCTGTACAGCTCGCTGATTTAGCATTTACGTTACAAACGGGTAGAAGTGCTATGGCGGAGCGTTTAGCGTTTACGGCAAGCACTCTGACAGACGTTTTAGCCAAGTTGACGGCATTTGTGAATGCCTCTTCATTAAGCACGGATTTACTGTTTCGAGGCTGTGTGAAATCCGGTGTTGGCGTCCAAACGCGTGTTACTCATCAAGATGCTGCAGCGCTATGCCAGCATTGGGTAAAGGGCGGGGAGCTCGATTGGCGCGCGCTGTATCCGCGTCAACCTAAACGCATTAGCGTAACGACGTATCCGTTTGCTAAAGAGCGTTATTGGCTAGACGACTTAATAACGGCAAAACCTGACGCTAAGTTATCCATACCGTTAAGCAAACCCAATGCTATTCGCTTAAGCGTGTTAACTGAGGTAAGCACACAGCCAGAATCGGTGCTTAAGCATGATGATGTGCTCACCAAGCTAAAAGCGGCATTGCCAGAGCCTGTGCATGGTTTGGTAGCAACGTTAAACCGCACCGGCTATATGCTGGAAACGTTATTATCGTATTCCAAAGAGTTTGCTAGCTACGCTGGGCAATGCGGCGGCGAAGTCTTAGACATCGGTTGCGCCTATGGTATTGCGACTATCGCCGCGCTAGAGCAAGGCGCGACGGTGTTAGCCGTTGATATGGAAGCTCAGCATTTAGCATTATTAAGCCAGCGCATTAATCCACTGTTGCAAGCTCGTTTCAACACACAAGTCGGCGTGTTACCCGATGTGGATTTTGCGCCAGAACGTTTTACTGCGATTCATGCCAGCCGTGTCTTGCACTTTTTTAACGCCTGACGCGATACAGTTAACTTTAAGCAAAATGTATCATTGGCTAAAACCAGGCGGTAAGGTGTTTATCATTACTGATACGCCTTATGTGGGTTATTGGCATGTGAATGCGCCAGTGTATCTACAACGCAAAGCGCAAGGCGAAGCATGGCCGGGATTTATTGCCGATGTACACAGCTTGTTAAATACCGAACAAGCCCGGCAAGGGCCTAAATCGGTTAATCCGTTAGATACTGAGATTTTAAGCCGGGAATGTTTGGCGGCGGGTTTTAGCATAGAGCGCGTGGGCTATGAAGGTTCGGAGCTTTTTGCTGAGGTTAAAAACACGCCGTTGGCGGGGTTTGAGCATGTTGGGATTGTGGCGGTGAAGCCGTTGGTTAAGGCAGACCTGGGCGATGCTTGTCGGGGTCGCCGTGAACTCATCCCTGAGGGCTTGATGGCAGCATCCCTGCTGCCAACATCCCCGCCAAGCACCACCCAGGTCTTGCCTGGGGTTGAAAATAACTTAAAGGCAGACCTGGGTAATGCTTGTTGGGGTCGCCGTGAACTCATCCCTGAGGGCTTGATGGCAGTATCCATGCTGCCAACATCCCTGCCAAGCACCACTCAGGTCTTGCCTAGTGTGGAAAAACAGCTAAAACCTATACGCGATTGGTTGCGGCAAACCTTAGCCGATGAATTGCAATTAAGCCCTACGCAAATGGATGATGACAGCCAATTTAATGATTTAGGCTTAAATTCGATTAGCGGCGTGATGTGGGTGACTAAGATTAATAGCGAATATGGCTTAAGCTTAAAAGCGACCGAGATTTATAAATATCCTAGCCTTAATCTATTTGCTCAGCATTTAAGCACGTTAGTCACAAAACTGAAGCCGCTACCAGCGGCTGCTGTTTGTGAAAGTTTGGGGACATGTGAGCCACAACAGAGCAAGCAAGTAAAAGCTAATACCGTTGAGCCAGCGCCAGAACCACACGCTCAGCCTAAGCCAGCCAGTAAAATCCAGTCTGATAATGCGCTAGATGCGATTGCCATCATAGGCATTGCCGGACAGTATCCTAAAGCGGCTAATGTAGAACAATTCTGGCGTAATATCGCCGCAGGGCTGGATTGCGTGACGGAAATACCGGCTAATCGCTGGAATGTTTCGGATTATTACGACCCAAGCGGGACGACGCCGGGCAAGAGTAATTGTAAGTGGATGGGCGCGTTAGACGACATAGATTGTTTTGACCCATTTTTCTTTAATATCTCGCCGCGCGAAGCTGAGTTAATGGACCCGCAGCAACGCTTGTTTTTACAAACCTGTTGGCATTGTTTAGAAGATGCTGGCATTGTGCCGTCTAGCTTATCAGGTAGCCGCTGCGGTGTGTTCGTAGGGTGTGCCGAAAATAATTACGCGGGATTAACGGCGGATAATGCCAATGGTGTGCAGCAGTTGACCGGTGGCGCAACGGCATTTTTAGCCTCGCGTATTTCTTATTTACTCAATTTACAAGGCCCTAGCATGGCATTAGATACGGCGTGTTCTTCGTCGTTAGTGGCCATTGCAACGGCTTGTGACAATTTAATATTGGGTAACTGTGATTTAGCCTTAGCCGGTGGTGTCAGCATTATTTTAGACCCAAGATTTTACGCGATGGGCACAGCGGCTAATGTGTTTTCCGCGCAAGGCCGTTGTTTTAGTTTCGACCAACGTGCCGATGGCTTTGTCCCCGGTGAAGGCGTCGGCGCAGTGTTATTGAAACGCTTAAGCGATGCGCTCGCTGATGGTGATGCGGTCTATGCTGTGATAAAAGGTTGGGCGGTGAATCATGATGGCCGTTCTAATGGCATGACTGCACCGAATGCCATTGCGCAAACTCGTTTACAACAACAGGTGTATCAGCGTTTTCATATTAATCCAGCGCAGATACAACTGGTTGAGGCGCATGGCACCGGGACTGCGCTAGGCGATCCTATTGAAATCGAAGCGTTAACCGAGTCGTTTAAGGACTTAACCGCTGAGCGGCATTATTGCGCATTAAGCACCGTGAAAAGCAATATCGGTCATTCGTTGTTGGCGGCAGGTATTGCCGGTGTCACTAAATTGGTACTTGCCTTAACCCATAAACAATTACCGCCGACGCTGCATTTTAGCCAGCTTAATGAGCATATTACCTTAGAGGATACGCCGTTTTATATCAACACAACGCTACAAGATTGGCCTGAGCCAACGGATAGCCCTAGATTCGCCGTCATTAATTCGTTTGGCTTTAGTGGTACGAATGCGCATCTGGTGTTGCAAGAATTTAATAACGATACCGCAGTTCAGAATAGCGTGGAGCCTGTGTTACTGGTGTTGTCAGCCAAACAAGCGCCACGCTTACAGGCTTATGCAGAAAGTCTAATCGCGTATTTACAACAAAACCCAACCCTAGATTTAACACGCTTAAGTTATCGTTTACAAACCGGACGTGAAGCGATGTCGCATAGACTAGCGGTGTTGGCGGATACGCCTAGTGCAGCGATTAACGCAGTCAATGATTTTTTAATGGGTCAAGTTTCACGCCATGTCTGGACCGGTGTAGTCGATAAGCACACGCAATTAGTGACGGATACCGAAGAAGGGCAAGAGTATCTCGCTCGATTAACGGCGAACAAAGTTTTGGCCTCGTTAGCCGGGTTGTGGGTGGCGGGTAACCGCATAGATTGGGATGCCCTCTATGCTGTTAAACCTAAAAGCTTAGGCTATGGTGTACCGGTTTATCCGTTTGCTAAAGAGCGTTATTGGGGGAAGCTGCCAAGCTCTGGGTCTCAAACTATAAAGCCGTTAGGTCTGCATTCCCACGCGGAGCGTGGGAACGAGAGTAACGTAGAGACAGATTGGGATAAAGTGAGCTACTTGCCCGGTTGGCAACGGTTACCCGCGCTAGACCAAACTAATCTCGCGATACCGTCATCATTACTGTTGGTTTATCCGGCCAGTGCCAGACATTACGCAGATGCGCTTTATTTATGCTATCAGCGCTTAGGCATGACGGTGCAACCGGTTAAGTTGGTGCTGGGTTTTGGTGAACAACCCGCGCTACACGCTGATGAAATCTATTGTGACGTTGACCAGCCTTTAGCGTTTACCCAAGCATTAAGCCAAACCCAAGGTTTTGCTACGGTGTATTTTATCGCGCTAGATACTACGCTTGTATCGTTAACTCAGTGTTATGCCGCAGCGACTCAAGGTTATGAAATACAGTTGTTAAGGCTGTTAAAGGCGTTTCAAAGCCATTGCAACACCATCAGCAATCGCGTGTTATGTACTCAGCTTAGACCATTATCGTTTAGACGGGCACGTTGTTAATTCTTACGAAACGGTGCGCAAAGCGCACCCTACGTTGGTTAATCCCACGGCGGGCGGTATTACAGGCTTAGCTTATGCATTGGCGCAAAGCGAGCATCGTTTTCATGTGCGTAATATTGACTTAAGCGCTGAGGATTTAACCGATTCTGCGTTATGGCGGCGAGTCATCGCTGAGCCGAGCACCGATAGAGGCGATGTGGTTAAACTGTGGGGCGGTGGTCGTTATGCGCAAACCATTACGCCTATGCTATTTTCCCGTATTGCTGAAACAAGTCGTCATACCGGTTCGGCAACTGCTCCTGCGTTGCTCTACTACATGCCATCCCTGGCATTAATGGATTGCCGGTATCCAGGTTACAGGGAAGTGAATACAACAAATGTTTTAGAAACAGGCTTAATAACAGAGGGTGTCTACGTTATTTTAGGCGGTGCTGGCACGGTAGGTCGAGTCATCACGCGTTTATTGCAACAACGTTATCAAGCCAAGGTTATATGGCTAGGACGTAGACCTGAAAGCGATAGCAAACTGCAAGCACAGCTTAACGCATTTGCGACACCGCCATACTATGTACAAGCCGATGCCAATGATTTAGCGTCATTATCGACGGCCTTACAAACGATACAGCAACAATATCCCCATATTAACGGCGCGATGTTTTCCGGCATTGTTTTCGATTTTGACAACTCTATTGCGCACACTAGCGAAGCACAATTTAACCAAATACTAACCGTTAAAACGCAAGGCGTGGTTAACTTCTATCAAACGTTTGCGCCATTAGTGTCAGACTTTTTAGTGTATTTTTCATCGGGACAAGCGTTCTCGTTTTCAGGTGCCGCGCAGTTATCGGCGTATGCGGCCGGTATTACCTTTGCCGATAGTTTTGTTCATGCCGCCGCCCAGTTGACGTCAGCGACACCACCGGTCGGTGCGATTAACTGGGGCTTTTGGCAATCGTCGTTAGAAGAATGGCCGTTGGATTATGCGATTAACTCGCTTAGCGATGAGCAAGGTTTTACTGCGTTAGAACGTTTTACCGCGTTATTACGCCAAGGCGTGTGCAGGCAACTGTTATGCTTAAATGCTTCAGAACCCGTGCGCGCGATGATGCCTGTCCCGTTGCAACAACAAATTCGATTAGCTGATGGATTAACCCAAAGCAAGACTGGCTTTGCTGAAGCGGTACAAGCACTCGCCCAACAGCCAAAGCCAGAGCTGGCGACAATATTGAATAATCCCGATCAAGCCAAACTATTAAACCTGTTAGCGCGGGCAGTGCTGGCGCGTATTGAAGTGCTTAATTCAGCCAGTTTACACCGTGATGCGTTATACCAACGCTGGTGGCAGCAAACCCTGACCATGTTAGACCAGGCCGGGTTAATCCATTACGAACAACCTGGTTATCGTTTGACGGAATTAGGCCAACACGCCTGCCTTAATGCCTGGCCAACCTGGCAGACAGAAAAAGCCTATTTCATCAATAACGCAGAAACAAGGGCCTTAGCGTTGTTATTAGATGATTGCTTAACCGCCTTACCTGCCGTGTTAACCGGGCAAGTACCGGCAACGGATGTATTATTTCCTAACGGTTCAACCGAAAAAGTCGCTGGTATTTATCAAAAAAATCAACGCGTGGATTATTTTAATGCTGTGTTAGCGGATAGCGCGGAAGCCTTTATTCAACAACGGCTAGCGGTTAACTCTAATCGTCCTCTGCGTATTTTAGAAATCGGAGCCGGAACCGGTGGCACGACAGCGATGGTGTTAAACCGTTTATCGCCTTATTACGATAATATTGAGCAATATGCGTATACCGATATTTCCAAAGCCTTTTTACACCACGGTCAACAGCATTACGGTCAACATCCGTTTATGCGCTACGCCTTGCTCAATATAGAACAAGCACCCGATACGCAAGATTTTGTATTAGGGCATTACGATGTGGTTATTGCGGCTAATGTCTTACATGCCACCGGTGATATTCGCTCAGTATTAAGCCATGCAAAAGCGTTATTAAATCAAGGTGGTGTGTTATTGCTAAACGAAATCAGCGATACCAACTGGTTATCGCATTTAACCTTTGGCTTATTAAAAGGTTGGTGGTTATATCAAGATGCTGAGCTGCGCATGAGCGGCAGTCCAGGCTTAACACCTAACGCTTGGCGGCAACAACTGCTCAGCCTAGGTTTTCGCGCTGTGTATTTCCCGGCTGAATCGGCACATCGTTTAGGCCAACAAATCATCGCGGCAACCAGCGATGGCTTGGTGACGTGCACTCCCCAAAAGTCGGTTGCCACCTGCGTTGAATCGGTAGCAACAACGACCATAAAACCTAACACGGTACAGGCTCAAGACAATGCTGCTCAAACTATACAAAGCGCCATAAAACAAGCGCTCAGCGAAGCGCTCAAAGCACCGTTAACCAGCTTAGAAAACCATATCCCGTTTTCTGATTACGGCTTAGATTCCATCTTAGGCGTAGGTTTTATCAAGCAGGTCAATCAAGTCTTAAAACTCAACATGAACACGGCGATAATTTTCGATTACAGCACGATTGAACAATTAACCGACTATATCGTTAAAACCTATCCTGGCATCACACCGACTGCTGAGCCAGATACCGAACTGGCGCGGCGGTTTTTTAATGGAGAGTTAGGGGTAGGGGAGGTATTGGATAAAGCCTTATTGAGCAGGTTTTAAGGCAACGTTGCTAAACCTAGCTCGATTAAAAATTGATTATGCCGCTGGGTAGCGTCAGCAATGATTTGTTCTAGTGCTAACAACTCCGCATTCACCGCTGGTAAATCAATTTGGACTTCTGTTTGCGCGGTACTGACATAACGCGAAATATTCAGGTTGAAATCGTTTTGTTCGATTTCAGCCATCGTAACGCGGCGGGAATAGCGGGCTTCTTCGTTGCGGAATTGATAGGTCTCAACAATCTTGGTTATATGCTCTGGCAGTAACCGGTTTTGTCGCTTACCTTTTTCAAACTGTTCGCTGGCGTTGATAAACAGCACGTCATCGGGTTTTTTGCATTTTTTCAACACCAGAATACAAACAGGGATGCCCGTCGAGAAAAACAGATTGGCAGGCAGGCCAATCACGGTGTCGATATGCCCGTCTTTTAGCAGCTTTGTGCGGATACGCTCCTCGCTCCCCCCTCGAAATAAAACCCCGTGCGGCAAAATAATCGCCATCGTGCCCTGGTCGCTTAAAAAATGGAAACCGTGCAACAGAAAGGCAAAATCGGCGGCTGATTTTGGTGCTAGGCCATAGCTTTTAAAACGAAAATCTTCGGCCAAGGCTTCGCTAGGCTCCCAGCGGTAACTAAACGGTGGATTAGCGACTACCGCATCAAATTGCAGTTTTTTAGCCGGATTCATTTCTTTGAGAATATCCCAATCGTTAGCCAATGAATCGCCGTGATGAATTTCAAACTCTGAGTCTTTCACGCCATGCAGCAGCATGTTCATGCGGGCTAAGTTGTAAGTGGTGATATTGGATTCTTGGCCGTAAATTTTGCCGATGCCATGCGCTCCAAGCTGTTTGCGCACATTCAAAAGCAACGAACCCGAACCGCAAGCAAAATCCAGCACTTTGTCGAGTTTGGTCTTTTTGCCGGTGGCGGGTTCTTGGCTGTCGAGGCTGACGATAGAGGACAGAATCGTGGAGATTTGTTGCGGCGTGTAGAACTCACCGGCTTTTTTTGCCGGAACCGGCGGCAAACTGGCCGATCAGGTATTCGTAGGCATCGCCTAGTGTATCGGTATTGGTTGAGAATCCGGCAATGCCTTGGGCGATTTTGCTGATGATGGTGCACAGCTTGGCGTTGCGTTCGGGGTAGTTTTTGCCCAGTTTTTCAGAATTGAGGTTAATTTCCGAAAACAGCCCTTGAAAGGTGCTTTCAAAGCTTTGGTTTTCAATGTATTTGAAGCCTTGTTCCAAGGTGCGCAGTAAGTTGTCATGCTGGGTTCTGGCCAGTTCGGCGATACTGCTCCAAAGGTGCTGCGGCTCAATCACATAATGCACTTTGCGGCGCATTTGTTTTTCAAATTCCGCCGCATCAGCGGCATTTTCTGCATACCAGACCGACAGCGGCGCACGTTTGTCATCGTCCGCCAGTTGTGGGTAATCCGCCCCCAATTCTTTTTGCGCGGCGGTTTCGTAGTTGTCCGACAGGTAGCGCAAAAACAGGAACGACAGCATATAGTCGCGGAAGTCGTCGGCGTTCATGCGCCGCGCAGGTCATCGGCGATTTTCCAAAGTGTGCTGCCCAGTTGATTGAGTTGTTGATCGGTCATAGAGTGTCTGCTGATGGGTCGGCGCGTCGAATAAATTGATTGAGTTTGTTATCGAAAGTGAAAATTTCTTGTTTTTCTACGGTGTGGTAGGCACAGAGCACGGTATCGACAAAATCGAGACTGCTGGTGCTGTAGTATTCGAGTGCTTTTAGAAAAACGTCGGGCTTATTCATCGTCACCAGTGCTTCATTGAGTAAATCCGTCAATTGTTGCTGAATGGTTTTTCGGTCAACTGTATAGACTTTTTGCAGCACATACACCACTTCACACGCCGCCTCTATCGGTAAGGTCACGGTTTGTTGTTCAAGGATTTCCGCTGCCTTCGGCGATAATTCCGCATGGTCGTCCAAGAGGTAGCGCAAGATGATATTGGCATCAACCATGCTCATGTTTTTCACTCGCTGCTTCTTGCCATGCGTCTTGTTCTTTCGCCATGAGTTCAGGATTGGCATAGTGTTTCAAGGCTCCGCGTAAACTCTTTTTTTGAACCGGCGAAGGTGTGTCCAGTTGCGGCAGGGCAAGAACGATAATTTCAACTTTTTGCCCCCAGAACTGTTTAGGCAATTGAAGATGGACTTCGCCATTTTCTATCGTTTGAATTTCACGAATCGCTTCCATTGGTTAATTCCTCTTGTTTGCTTATCAATTCCAACTTTCACGGGCGGAAGCCAGATAATCATCTACAGCTTGCCGAGTGTGATGGGCAATACCAAAATATTGACGCGGGTCGAAGTCATTGGCTGGCTGGGCAACGATGCCCTCCTCCTCTGCCAGTTGTTGTAAGACGATTTGCACCAGCCGGAATTTTTTCGGCGTGGGAAAGAGTTGTCACGGAGGATAAAAGTTCGTTTACGGTCATGGCGTGTCCTCCATAGCTACGCATTTCTGTGTCAGTCATTATGCCGCCTTCATTTTTGCGTGCTAATCAAAACGTTTTTCCCGCGCAAGCTCGGCAATCAATTCTTCTTCAGTAGGCAATACCCGCTGATACTTTGAAGCGAAAAGCTGCTGGCTGCCTTCCAGTACGGAATATTTGACGATGGTTTCGTCCTTACTGTCGCAAAGAATAATGCCTATGGTGGGATTGTCGTCTTCGCCGCGTTTAAGATCGTCAAACATGCGCACATACATATCCATTTGCCCAATATCCTGATGGCTGAGCTTGTTGGTTTTTAGATCAATAATGACAAAACACTTGAGCAGATAATTGTAAAAAACCAAGTCGATATAAAAATGGCTGGTTTCGGTGCTGATACGCATCTGCCGCGCCACAAAGCTGAAACCTTTGCCCAGTTCCAGCAGAAATTTTTGTAATTCGTTGATAATGGCCTGTTCCAGTTTGCTTTCCTTCAACTGGCCGGTTTCGGGTAATTGCAGAAATTCCAACATATAGGGGTCTTTGATAAACTCCAGATGCAGCGAATCGCCGGACAGTTTTGACGGTTCGGTTTGTGTGGCAAGCAAGCGTTGGTAGCTGTGGCTTTTGATATTGCGTTCCAGTTGGCGCACCGTCCATTGCTGTTCGCGGGTTTCTTTGCAGTAGTATTCAATGGCTTCAGGCGATTCAAGCCGCATAATCAAGCGCAAATGGCTCCAGCCTAATTCTCTACACAGTGTGTAGAGAATCGCCTGTTCGGGAAATTTTTTGGTAGAAAAGGCGGCAGTTATACAGATTGGCGTAGGAAAATCCTTTGCCGAAATCGCTGGTTAAAGCGGTCGATAGGTCTTCAATGAGCCGTTTGCCGTATTGGGCTTTGTGTTGTCCGCGTTGTTCTTCTTCGACAATGCGCTGACCAATCAACCAATAGGCTTCGACCATGGCGGCATTCACGGCTGAACGGGCTTTGTGCCGTGCCTGTTCGAGTATGTTTTTTATGTCACTGTGAAAGGAGGTTAATGCGTTCATGCGTTCACCTCATCCACAGCCGGAAAAAGCTGCTGCATTAAGCCTTTTTTGTGGGTTTTGAGGGCTTCGAGTTTTTGGGATTGGGCGGTGATCAGTTCATCTAGCGAAGACAGGCAGGCGGCGATTTTTTGTTGTTCTAAAATTCCAGGCATAATAATTGGAATTGAATTACAGCTATCTTTGCTCATATATGGAACGGCTGTTTTAGTTGCAATTTTTTCCATATATGGCTTTTGCATTGTTAAAGAATAAAGAAGAAATCTAAAATCAATATTATCATTAGAAATAAAAGCGTGTAACTGTTGATTTATAATCAAATCAATACCTGCAATAGCCACTAATCCCAATTCTCCTGTACATGAAATAATAATAGAATTCTTAGGAACTATTTTAGAGCCAATATTTTTTGCCTCTTCTTTTGTTATATTCAGATTTTTTTTTGAAAAAAATAACTACTCCATTTTGTTCTATATCAGGAGTGGTAATCCAAGGAATATCACCATTAAATTCAATCGGCTTATTTCTTCCTGGTACGATGAAATCACAAACATCACCAACTTTTTTAACTTCCCACTCCCCCGCCTCCCGAAACTCAGGAAAGCGCAGTTTAGGCACGGTTTCGCCTTCTGCGGGGAAAAGCTGCTGCATCAGGCCTTTTTTGTGGGTTTTGAGGGCTTCGAGTTTTTGGGCTTGGGCTGTTATCAGTTCATCCAGCGAGGACAGGCAGGCGGCGATTTTTTGTTGTTCTCCAATAGTTGGATATGCTATTTCATATTTTTCAAAATCTTTTTGATATAAATGAACAATCGAAGAACCGCCTGATAATTTATCTAAAAAGATTTTAAATCTTGAACTCAAAAAGGTATAAAAAATAAATTTTGAATTTTCATTTTCTATCCTAATCCTAAAAATTCCGTTATTTAGAGTTGCTCTTTTATCTTGAATATTATCCACATAAGCAACCTTTCCAATACTACCATCTTTAGTTATAAGAATATCTCCTTCCTTAAGAATGATATTTTGGTCTTGTATATATCTTTCATAGCTAACGAATTTTGCGTGTAGCCAATCAATTCTATCAAATACAAAATCAGTGCCTGTTATCAAAAAATATTCACCGGTATTTAAGTGTTCATCTTGTCTTAAATTTTGCCAGCCAATTCTAGCTTTCATTGAAGCAATATTTAAAATACATTCATCTTTCCACTCCCCCGCCTCCCGAAACTCAGGAAACCGCAACACCGGCACACAGCCTTTTTTTGCTTGCTTACTCACTTATCCCTCTCCCATTCCTGCGCCAGCAACTCATGCAACTTGGCTTGTATCAAGGCTTTATCCGGCAATTGCAACTGATATTGCGCAATTAAGGTCGGCGATAAATGGCGCGACAACGCATATTCCACCACTTCATCATCTTTATCGTGGCACAACAACACGCCAATGCTGGGGTTTTCGTGCGGCTTCTTCACATCCCTGTCCAGCGCCTCCAAATAAAAACTCAACTGCCCCATGTGTTCTGGTGAGAATTTGCCAATCTTCAACTCAAACGCCACCAACGCCGCTAAACCGCGATGAAAAAACAGTAAATCAATATAAAAATCCTGATTGCCCACTTGCAGGCGGAATTGTTCACCCACAAAAATAAAATCGCTGCCCAGCTCCAAAATAAACGCCTTCATGTGCTGGATTAAAGCGCGTTGCAGGTCGTTTTCGCTATGGGTTTCCGGCAAACCCAAAAATTCCAATATGTACTGGTCTTTAAAGCTCTGCTCAATAGTCGGGTGTAATTCTCTCGCCACTGGTGAGAGTTTTGCGCTCATCTTGCTGCGCTCAAAATAAGCGGTATTAATTTGGCGCTCCAAATCTCTCACGCTAAGCCTTTCTTGAACCGCCAGATTAAGATAGAACGCCCGCGCTTCTCTGGCTTTTAGTGTCATGATGAGGCGGTTATGACTCCATGACAATTCTCGCCACAGTGTGGCGAGTTTTTCATCCGCCTGATAAATCTCGTAAAACTGCTTCATACGCCACAGGTTTTTATCGCTAAAGCCTTTAATGTCCGGGGCATGTTGCGCAATATAGCGGGCCAATTCGCTGACAACGCCTTTCCCCCACGCTTCACTTTGCACTTTATGGCTGATGGTTCTGCCCACCAGCCAATACAACTCAATCAATGTAGTGTTGGCTTGGGTAAAAATCTTGTGCCGCGCCTGCTGGATGTGTTGCAGCAACTCGTTAAAGGTTTGCTCAGTGTTTGCAGGTGGCTTATTCATACGCCGCTAACCCAGAAATTTCGCGTCCTTGCGCCAGTTTTTTCAACATCGGCAACAAATCCGCCATTAACACTTCCTCTGCTTGCTTGCGGGCTTTCCAGCCCAACTCCTGCGGCGCGAATAAATCACTCAATTGCTCCCCGTCAAAAATCATCCGGCTCATAATTCCATCCACAAAGGTTTGCAGGGCTTGCGCGGGCAAGTCGTGCTTTTGCGCAATATCCGCCAAATCCTGCGCCGATTTAGCAGCTTTAAAGGCTTGATAGCCGTCGCGTATGGCGTTTTCGTTTAAGGATTCGCCCACTTTCAGGCTGTTGATATAGGCAATAATGTCGTCGCGCTCGTCCATCAAATTCGCGCTGGAACTAATCAGGTCAATCAACTGCTGGCGGGTCATCTTCTGTTTACCGGCGGCTTGGGTCGATTTCGCAATTAAGCCCATGATGTAATCGTAATCAATCACCGCCGAAGCAAACAGCACAAATTCAAAATCCAATTGCTGCACCGTGCCGCCGTCATCGCCGCCTTTGTTTTGCTGCTCTTTCAAGCGTTGCGCGGTATCCAAATACATGCCCTTAAAGGCGCGTAAAGTGTCTTCCGGCAGAAGCTGGACAACTTCGGTTTGCAGGCTGTCGCCAAGGTCGGTGTATTGGTCGAGCTGGGTTTTCAGCCGCTGCACTTCCTTAAAGTGGTTGATAAACTCGGCGCGGGCATTATCGCCTTTAAGGTTTGCTACTTGCTCCGGCGCACAGTCCAGCCCTTGCGATTTCATAAAGGTTTCGAGTTTGCCGACGGCGGCTTTGAGTTTATCGACCACGACCGGCGCAGGGTCAACTAGCCAGATTTCTTTGGCGCGGTTTTGGTCTTTGCCGGAAAACAACCGAATCGCTTCATCAACCGCTTCTTCCTGATAGCGAAAATCCAAGATATTGCCCCAAGGCTTGCTATCGTTCAGCACGCGATTGGTGCGCGAAAAAGCCTGAATTAAGCCGTGATATTTGAGATTTTTATCAACGTACAGGGTGTTGAGGTATTTGGAATCAAAGCCGGTGAGCAACATATCCACCACAATCACAATGTCGATTTTGTGCTTGCGCGGGTAATCCTGATTAGAATATTTGTGGTCTTTAATGCGCTGCTGTACATCCTGATAGTAAAGGTCGAAATCGTTAATGCTGTGATTGGTTCCGTATTGGCGGTTATAGTCGGCAATAATCGCCATTAACGCGGCTTTTTTCTGTTCGGGCTGCTCTTGGTTGTCGGCTTTTTCTGTGGGCAAATCTTCTTGTATTTGCTGAACGTCCTTGTTGCCTTCTGCCGGTGGCGAAAACACACAGGCGATATTCAGGGGCTGAAAACTGTCCTCTTCGGCCTGCATTTGCGCCTGAATGAGTTTGAATTTTTCAAAGTATTCAATGGCGTCGTTAATGGAGGCGGTCGCTAAAATCGCGTTAAAACGGCGTGAACCGGTCGCGTGGTCATGTTTTTGCAAAATCGCTTTGATAACCGCTTCGGGTGGTGGTGTTTCGCCTTTTTTGGGCTTTTTCCGCGCTTTATCGTCTTTGCCGAAATAATCAATGTGAAAGCCCAGCACGTTTTGATCATCAATGGCGTTGGTGATGGTGTAGGCGTGTAATTCTTTCTCGAAAATGTCTTCGGTAGTTTTGAGTGAGCCGACTGTGCCTTCTATTTGTTGATAGCTGGCGTTGTCCTCAAAAATCGGCGTGCCGGTAAAGCCAAACAGTTGCGCTTTAGGAAAGAAGGCTTTAATGGCTTTGTGATTCTCGCCAAATTGTGAACGGTGGCATTCGTCGAAAATAAAGACGATGCGCTTGTCGCGCAAAGGATCTAGCCGTTCTTTATAGGTCTGTTTGCCTTTGGCTTTGTGGTTTTGGTTGCGCTTGCTGTTTTCGTCGAGCGCAAGCCCCAGCTTTTGAATGGTGGTGACGATCACTTTGTCGGCGTAGTCTTCCGATAACATGCGCCGCACCAGAGTTTCGGTATTGGTGTTTTCTTCAACGCAGCCTTCCTGAAAGCGGTTAAATTCCTCGCGGGTTTGGCGGTCCAGATCTTTGCGGTCAACGACAAACAAGCATTTTTCAATGTCCGGGTTGTCTTTGAGTAAGGTAGAAGCCTTAAACGAAGTGAGCGTTTTACCGCTGCCGGTGGTGTGCCAGATGTAGCCATTGCCTCGGTTTTGGTGGATACAATCGACAATCGCCTTGACCGCATAAATTTGGTACGGGCGCATAATCATCAGCTTTTGCTCGCTGGCGACCAGCACCATGTAGCGGCTAATTATTTGGCCTAGCGTACATTTAGCCAGAAAGGTGTCGGCAAAATCGTGCAGGTGGGCAATTTTGTGGTTGTCTTCATTTGCCAGTTGGTAAATGGGTAAAAAGCGCTCTTCGGCATTAAAGCTGAAGTGCTGGTTGTGGTTGTTGGCAAAATACCAGGTATTGCTTTCATTGCTGACAATGAACAACTGCATAAAACACAGCAGGGTGTGGGTGTAACCGTTGCCGGGGTCGTTTTTGTAAGCGACAATTTGCTCCATCGCACGGCGCGGGCTGACCTGGAGGGTTTTTAGTTCGATTTGCACCACGGGCACGCCGTTGATAAGCAAAATCACGTCGTAACGGTGGTGGCTGTTGTCGGTGTTGATGCGTAGCTGGTTGATGACTTCAAAGTCGTTTTTGCACCAGTCTTTGAGGTTAACCAGCTCATAATGTAGCGGTGTACCGTCTTCACGGATAAACGTGTTACGTTCGCGTAGCGTTTTGGCAGCGGTAAACACGTCAGCGGTGATGCAACCGTCGCGCAGACGGGCAAATTCGGCATCAGTCAGATGTACGCGGTTTAGCGCCTCAACTTTGTTGCGGAAATTTTTGTTCCAGTGTTTCGCGGTTACCGATGTCGGGGCGGTAAGTGTATTTAAGGTCGGTGAGCTTAGCAATTAAGCTTTGTTCGATTTGGTTTTCCCTTAAGTTCATGGGCAACGGTTGGTAAGAGTGTGTAGGCCATTATAGCGGTTTTTGTTACGTTATAGCAGTAGCTAACGCCTGGGTATCAACAGTGGCTGACATTTCCGATGCCATGGGTGCAAAGCTTTAAGCAGGTTGCCGAGCCGAGATGACGATGTTCTCACTTGACTGTCCCCTCTTAAGCGGGTGGCCGGAGGAGGGGGAAAAGCCAATCAATCATAAAGTGAATCAGTCTTTTTGGGTTTTTTGTCGTTTAGACAAGTAAATCACTGAGTATGTAAGTATGAAAGAGGGCGTATTTATGGTTAGGTCACATTAACTTAACAGATTGAATATAATAAAAAATCTCATAAATTATATGTTTTTATTTTCGTTAGTTATTTGTTATGCTGAACTTTAGCCGAATTAATAAAATGCTAATATAGTAATTTTTATGTTGACTTTTCGGCTCTATTTAGAACGAGACAGTCAAGTGAGAACAACGTCATCTCGGCAATCCATGCTCGAATGACGGTTTAGCGCTACTGGCTAAACTTAAAAGTGTCCCGTCTTAAGTGCGTAGCCGAATAGTTGATGTTTGGTAGCTGAACGCCATCAGTTTTTTGTTTTCATTTTTAGTATTAAGAACTTCTTTCTATGCAAATTAATTTACCTATCACACAAAATGAAATCCCTTTTCCTGATGGCGAGATTTTAGTTTCGACGACGGATTTACAAGGCATTATCACTAGCGCTAATCCGGCATTTATAAAAATCTCAGGCTTTTCAGAACAAGAATTAATAGGTCAACCGCATAATATTGTGCGACACCCTGATATGCCTGAGGAAGCCTATATTGATTTATGGCAGACCATTCAAGCCGGTAAAACCTGGCGTGCTATTGTTAAAAATCGGGCAAAATCAGGTGATTTTTATTGGGTTGAAGCTAATATTACGCCCGTGACTAAAAACCAACAGATTGTTGGTTACTTATCAGTGCGTACCAAACCACAACGCCATCAAGTTGATGAGGCTGCACGGTTATATGCTGATTTAAAAGCTAAACGTATTGCTAACCCTTTTAAAATTCACGGTGTTGCCCGTTTAGCCAGCATTATTAATCAATTTTCATTAAAGACTCGGTTATTAGCGACATCTACGTTTGTTGTGTTATTAGTTGTGGCATTGATGACAAGCGCTCAGTTAGCAGGCCAACGTTTAGGCGATATTCAAGAGCAGGTTTTAATAAACGCCGCAAATACGCTAACGATTTCTAAATACGCTCATTTAGGTGACCAGTTATACAGTATTGCCGCTGATGGCATTATCAATGGCTACACCGAGCAGCTCAAACAACACTGGTCGAAATCACGAGATGAGGCTAAGCGTAATGCTCAAGCGTTATTGGCGCTAAATACATCTGCTGAAGAACAAGCAAGCCTTAAGCAAGGCGTTGACGCCTTGAACGGTTTTATCGATAGGGTTGATAACAAGCTATTCCCTGCATTAGATAAAAAAGCACCGATGTCTGAAATTAGTGCGATTGATGATGAATTAGATGTATTTAAGCAAACGATTTCTGCGTCTTTAGCCAATGCGATGCAGTTGGCAGATAAGCAAACTCATGAAAACAATCAGCAGTCTTATGAGGTTCGGCAGGCAACCATGCAACAACAGTTGATGATTGCTGCTGTGGCTTTAGCTATTTTGGCGGTCATTTTTTGGGGATTAATGCGCTATATTTTGCAGTCTTTAAATTTAGCGTTATCCACGTTCAAATGGATGGCTGAGGGCAAGCTCGATAATCGCTTTAATATTCATCAAGGTGGTGAGTTTGGCACGTTATTGCATAGCCTAAATGCCATGCAGATGAATTTATTAGCTAATATGACCGAATCCAATCGTATTGGTATTGAGAGTACCCGTATTGTTAATGCGCTGAATAATGTGTCAACGGGCGTTATGATTGCCGATGCCGAACGCACTATCATTTATATGAATCATGCCGTGACTACTATGTTGCGTAATGCCGAAGTAGATATACGCAAAGAATTACCGACGTTTAATGTTGATAATTTAATCGGAAGTTCGATTGATCAATTTCATCGTCATCCAGAGCATCAAAAACGTATATTGACAGAGATGTCCCGTCAACATAACACGCATAAAGCTGAGTTAGAAATTGCAGGTCACCACTTACATTTGACGATTAACCCAGTCTTTAGCAATGAGCAAAGGTATATAGGCTCGGCAGTGGAATGGGAGGAAGTCACCGAACAAATTTTAGCCGAACAGGAAATTAACCATATCATTGATGCGGCTGTGAAAGGTCAATTAGCGAGACGTATTGATTTAACGGGTAAAAGTGGCTTTTTGAAAACCATTTCTGAAGGCATTAATTCGACGCTAGATGCTGTGATTGCGCCGTTAAATGTGGCTGCTGATTATGTTGCGCGCATTGCTCAAGGGCAAATACCGCCCAAAATTACCGATGACTATAACGGTGATTTTAATACGTTAAAAATCAATTTAAATCAAGCAATTGATGCGGTGAATTTGTTAGTCAGCGATGCAAATCGACTTTCGGATGCTGCCGTTGCAGGCCGTTTAGATACTCGCGCTGATGTAAGCCGTCATCAAGGTGATTTTAGAAAAATTGTTGAAGGCGTTAATAATACATTAGATGCCGTTATTGGCCCATTAAGCGTCGCCGCTGATTATGTGCAGCGAATTTCACGCGGACAAATCCCCGCTAAAATTACCGAAACATATAATGGCGATTTCAACACTTTAATTATTAGCTTAAATCAAGCAATTGATGCCGTAAACTTATTAGTTTGTGATGCTAATAGATTAGCTGAGGCAGCCGTTGCAGGGCATTTGGAAACAAGAGCTGAAGTGAATCAACATCAAGGTGACTTTAGAAAGATTGTTGAAGGGGTGAATAATACGCTAGATGCCGTCATTGGTCCGTTAAATGAAGTTAAACGGGTTTTATTGGCAATGGAGCAAGGCGATATGACGCAGACTATTGCTCAAGTTTATCAAGGCCAGCTCGAACAATTGCGGCAGGCGGCCAATAATACTGCCCATAGATTATCTAGCACGATTGGCGAGGTGATGAGCGCTGCCAGTCAGTTAGCTAATGCCGCTGAGCAAGTTAGGGTAACTGCGCAGTCTTTATCTCAGGCGGCGAGTGAGCAAGCTTCCAACGTAGAAGAAACCAGTGCAAGTATTGAGCAAATGAGCGCTAGCATTAACCAAAATGCGGAGAGTGCGCAAATTACTGATCGCATTGCGACCAAGGCAAGAGATGAAGCGGTTGAAGGTGGTGATGCAGTAAAACTGACTGTTGAGGCGATGAAGCAAATTGCGGAGAGGATAGGTATTATTGATGATATTGCTTACCAAACTAATATGTTAGCGTTAAATGCTGCAATTGAAGCGGCGCGAGCCGGTGACCACGGTAAAGGCTTTGCGGTAGTCGCGGCAGAAGTGCGCAAGTTAGCTGAGCGCAGCCAAATAGCAGCGCAAGAAATCAGCGAGTTAGCGAGCAGCAGTGTGAGTACCGCTGAGCGAGCAGGGCGCTTATTGAATGAAATTGTACCCAGTATTGGCAGAACATCTGATTTAGTGCAAGAGATTACCGCAGCATCTCAGGAACAAGCATCCGGTGCTGGTCAGGTTGCAACGGCAATGCATCATATGAGTAATGTAACACAGCAGAATGCCGCTGCGAGTGAAGAGTTAGCGGCAACCGCTGAGCAAATGACAGCTCAGTCAGAACAATTGCAAGTAATGATGGAGTTTTTTAAAGTGGATATGTCAGATATTGCAGGTGCTGACCCTAGAGTGGCATTTCGAAATAACAGCTCCACAACAGTTGCCTTGAATGACAGTAAAAATACACGCGCCAAAGCAATCACTGATGCTAGCAAATTTCAGCGTTTTTAACCTCGATAGTTGTTTTTGTTAAGCTAAATTATCAACAGAGTGCGCCTAGCTGGAATAAGGCGCACTTCTTATGCCGTCAATCTATGAACACGTTGCGCGTTTTCGGGGCTACCCACTTAAGCCGGGACAGGGCATTCAGAGCGCAGGACGCCGTAAATACATCCCTGTAGGCTTGGCGGCAGCATCCCTGCTGCCGACACCTGCGCTCTAAACACCCTGTCCCGGCTTGGTATTGTCC
>NZ_LAJX01000058.1 GCF_000963695.1 Methylocucumis oryzae | reverse complement strand
ATGCTTTTCATCGCATCATCTAGGTTTTCGCGTGCGTGTTGGATTAAATCATGCACTGAAGTATTCAGCAGCATGCTAGGCTGGTTTTTCACTTCATCATAAAGCCATTCCATGATTTGCTTTTCCGTTGTCGGCATTTTGCATTTGCCATCTAAGATTTTCAGCATGACGGTAATCGCGCAATCGATGTGGACAGGGGTTAAAGGATGCGTCTGTACCCATAGGGTGACGTGCTCTTTCGTCATGGGTTCTCCTTGTCTAAGGGGGAAATTATAATGACACGATACTCAGTCACAATAAGTAACGCTGATTGTTTCAGGTATTGCCGTTAATGTTAGCGCCGATAAGCTGTCTTGCGTGGGCAACGGGTAAATGCCAGGGAAAGCCGTATCGGCAAAATGAGCCTCATCGGCAAAAATGATATTCAAATTAGAGGTCTTGCGTTCGGGTACTCGATACCAAGGGATTAAGCCTGTGGTTTGCTCGCAAACAGGGCCGCTGGCATGAAAAACCAATTTGCCATTTTCATCGCAATAGCTCATTAAGGTAAAGGCATTGCTGATAAACCGCGCTCGTTTCCAGCCGTTCAATTTGGCATTCCTGCGCGATTGGTCTTGGCCTTGGTTTTCTAAAAAACGCCCGGTAAGTGTTTTGTGATAACAGCGACTCGACTTCGCAAGCGAAAGTTAGTGCTTTACTAAATGTCCAATCCGCAGGGATACCAGCATGAACTAAGGTGAAATTGAGTTTGGCATCGTGATGGAGAAACGGCCGACGGCGTAACCATTGCAATAATTCATCGCGCTCCGCTGCATTGAGGATTTCATCCAGCGTATCCGTTGCGGCTGGCTGGATAATACCTTCGGCAATAGCCAATAACTGCAATTCCTGAGAGCCTAACACTGTTACAGCTTTTTTTCCTAAGCTTTTGACAAATCTCAGCACGTCGAGTGACTGTGGTCCTTCGTTGATTAAATTACCAACAAACCATAAGCAGTCGTTTTCAGGATTAAACTGGATTTTTTCCAATAACTTCATTAGCGGTCGATAATAGCCTTTCACACTGCTGATGGCGTAAGTAGTCATATCATTCCTTGGTTTAAGTGTCGTTGGTATTACGCATCAATTTTTTCAGAGACAGGTACAACGTTACGAAACGTCAGATTAATCCGCCCAGTCATCAAGTTTGGCTCTGGCGGAATACTATGCAGCCAGTGATGTTGAAAATTGGGTTGCATGACCAGTAAACTGCCGCTAGGCAATAAGACTTGTCCACGTTGCCCGGTTTGTTTATGTCGGAATTGCAGCGGGCGGGTAGCGCCGAATGTCAATGAAGCGATTAAAGGTTGTTCGCCTAGTTCTGCTTCGTTATCACAATGCCAACCGACATAATCCTCTCCGTTGCGGTACAAATTTACTAACACTGAATTAAACGAAACCTGCAAAAACGCCTCTATCTGTACTCGAATTTTCAATAGCAACGGTGTCCACGACCGAGTTTCTAGCAAGTTATTGCTATAGCTGTAACGGATGCCGGGATCGGCGTGCCATGTTTGCAGCCGTGGCAAGATAAATTGCCGTCCAGCGACGATATAACGGTTTTCAGGCCAGTCTTGTCCGTGCAACAATTGATAAATTTGTGCGCTTTCGGCCGCATCGTAAAAGCCGTCTATCAAGCGTAATTCGGGGCAGCTTAGCGCAGTCATTAACTTGGTGGTTGATTATTAAGATGCGTAGCCAGTGCGGTGTCCATTGTTGTGACATGCAATACCAGCCATTGCGGTAATCTATCTTTGATAAATGCCCGCCCAAAGCTAATCAGTCCTTTATCAACCCGTGATTTAAATTGTTTGAACTCCCCCAGCACGCGTTGATGTTCTGCCTTATGGTCGGTTATGCCAGCATAGGCAGAGCGGGTCATCAACACATTTTCCCGCTCGAAATGCTGTTCTGTATGTTCATATAAGTGTTGGAATAACGCCGGAAAATCTGCGTTAGTAGCCATGTCTAGCGCGTTCAACAAATTGATAAACTCAGCATGATCCTCGTCTATCGCTGTATAAGCCACGCTCAGTGCGGCAGTTTTTTCAAGTAACGCCATCATCTACCTCATTTATTAAAGCGTCCTAAGTTATTCGACACGGTAACCTTCCTCCATTAACACGCGCCTAACCACCGGACGTGTAAGCATTAGGCGATAATGCGCTAAGCAGCGTTCTGGTAATGCAATACCTGTCTTATCCGCCCAAAATTCTACATAAAACAATGCAGCGTCGGCGATGCTGAATGCTCCTAGCGCATAGCCTTGCGGCGGCAACCAAGCATCGATGACAGTAAACGCCTTGTTGACGATGTCCAAGCCTTGGGCTTTTACTGCCTCGTTATCAGCGGCATTGACGGTGAATTTGTCCGTTGTGAAAATCCGTGCGAAGCCTTGCCCATGTATCGTGCCGACGACATAAGCCATGAGTTCAATCCCCCGTGTTTCGCCGTCAACAGTGTCTGGCAACAATTTGGCTTTAGGGTAACTGCGCGCCAACCAATAGGCGATAGCCGGAAATTCGGTTAACGCACTACCGTCATTGCGAACTAACGTTGGGATGGTGGCTTTAGGGTTTATCGCCAGATACTCTGGCGTGGTATGGTCGCCAGCCATAAGGTTGACCAGATGTGCTTCAAAAATCAGGTCTAACTCTTCCAGCAAAATATGAATACCGGTCGAGCAGGAACCAGGCGTCATATACAATTTCATACGTGTTCCAAAATATAAGCATTGACATTGAGCGCAAAGTTTTGCCAAAGCCCAGCAATGTCCCGTCTCACGGCATTTAAGTAAACCGTGTCCGGCTTATGTTCATCGGGGAAATTGGATAACGCGCAAGAAGTGCGGTGTTTATCGACGGCAAACAGCAAAAACTCATCAACAAAGCCATCAAAAGCCACCAACAACGCTTTGGTCAATTCGGATAATCCCTGATTGATGGGCACTGTGCGGCTATCAAAAACCAGTGTTTTTATAAATGCTAACGCCTCATCATAAGCTTCGCCTAAAACGGCTAGTGAATTTCGCCCGAAGCAACCATCCCATTGTTGCTGCGACAAGTCTTGAGCTAGCAATTGTTCGTAGCGTTTTCTCAGCAGTGGTTTTTGCTCGGCGATATAACGATGGAATTGGGTAATGCTATCGGTATTGATGGCTGGGTGCATAGATGCTTTCCTTTTCAAGTCAGGCAAACTAGCATTCAATAATGAGGCCAAACTAGCGCGCTCTGGCTAAGCTTGGTTAGAACGCTTTTCAGCAAGGAGTTTTCGGGCGTTTTGCCAGTGCTGTTAATCTATGTTAAGCGTCATGTTAATGTCGTAAACCTGACAAAGTGGCTTAAATCTACGCGAATATTAGGTTACACAGACGTAAGCGTACTCTACTCAAAAAACCGAATGTGAACGCTTAGAGTAGTTGCCAACAGCTAGCGGTTGTTGACTATCAGGAATTAGTAAGGCGTTTCTGCCGGACCTTCATAGCCGCACATACCCATTCTGGGTGAATTGACCAGTTCAATCGGTTCGCCATATTCATCATGTTCATGGCTGTCGGCGTGTTCGTTGCATAAAAATCCGCTTTCGTCATGTTCGTAAATACATTCCATACATAGCCAGCGCGCTGTTTTATTGCATTCCATGCAAGGTGGAGTGGGCATTTCATTACGCGCCATTAAAAAAATGGGGTGATTGCTAAGTGGATGACCGCTGCGCTCGTTGACTACTTTTATGCTTAATTCGGATGATGTACCAAAATCATAAACATATTCTAATTGTGTAAACTCTGAAAAAACTTTTTTGCACGGTTTTAGTCATGCTAAAAGGTGCGTCATCAAAGTGCTCACCGAAAATTCGCTTAAATGCCTACAGCATTCAAGCCACATAGCGCGCAGATAAGAGTCTAAGTCTTTTAATTTGGCGCTGCCATTCATTTCTAAATGCAGCCAGAAGTCTTTTGCATATTTATCTTGTACGACGATATGGTACAAAGAAGCTGCTTTAGTCTGTTTAGCGTCAGCAGCGCTTATTGCGGCTTTGGCTTTGCTACAGGTTCGCCGCAAAATTGACAAGTGCCGCGTGATTCTTTAGTGGTCGCCATAGTGATGGGTAGTGTGTGTTGAGAGAGAAAATGATTTTATTCTGCTTAGTAGTGAGCGTGAAGTTTTTTATCTAAGCTATGATATTTTGCGGCTAAACTTGGGCATTGGTTTGTTTGTTTATCGTAGGTAAAGCCTGTTAAACACGCGGTTAACAGCATTATTATGATTATTTTCAAGGTGTAAGCCAGTAATCTTAAGGCTTAGCGCTAATGTCTGCATAGACGAGGTAGCAGGTAATTTGGTATAGTGGCGACGTTTTTTTTTTGTTTTTTAGCCACATCTTGTGGGAACTGTCACTACTCTCTGGAGAGATTCAATGCCAATTAAAATTGCTATTAATGGTTATGGCCGTATCGGTCGCAATATCGTGCGCGCTATGTACGAAGCAGGTCGTAACAATGAATTTGAAATCGTTGCTATCAATGACTTAGGCGATGCGAAAACAAACGCTCATTTAACGCAATACGATACTGTACATGGTAAATTCCCGTTTGAAGTATCGGTTGACGGTGATTGCATGGTGATTAACGGCGATAGAATCAAAGTATTTGCTGAGCGTGACCCTTCTAAATTACCGTGGGGTGAGTTAGGTATTGATGTGGTACATGAGTGTACCGGTATTTTTACCAGCAAAGCCAAAGCATCAGCGCATTTAACAGCAGGTGCGAAAAAAAGTCATTATTTCAGCGCCGGGCGGTGATGATGTGGATGCGACTATCGTGTTTGGCGTTAACCACACTACGTTAAAAGCCAGTGATACCGTTATTTCTAATGCTTCTTGCACAACTAACTGTTTGGCGCCGTTAGTTAAACCTTTACATGATGCTATCGGTGTTGTTCATGGTTTGATGACAACAATACATTCTTATACAAACGATCAAGTGTTAACCGACGTGTATCACAGCGATTTACGTCGTGCACGTTCTGCAACACAATCGATGATACCTACTAAAACCGGTGCTGCTGCGGCAGTGGGTTTAGTATTGCCTGAGTTAGCTGGTAAATTAG
>NZ_LAJX01000057.1 GCF_000963695.1 Methylocucumis oryzae | reverse complement strand
ATGGCAAAATTACGCTGCTTTTCGGCCAATCTACTGCGCTGGTCAGGCGCGAAGAATTTTTCAGCAAAAAATCGAGGAATTTGTTGATTTACCTGAAACACTCATTTCAACACTTAAGCAAGTTAATTTTTTATGAGAAAGCCATGCCGCGAATGCTTGGCAACACTATGGTATAATGCCGCCAAGCAGTTGAATTCATATTATTTTCCGTCGCCTCAAGGAACGTTTTTACGTTTCAATCCACACCCAACACCATCCGTCGAGTGACCATTCACCGACGGATAGAGGTCGGTGGATTGTCCCTCCCTGTAAATGGGGAGGGCAGCGAAGGATAATGAGACTCGCGTATCGTTGTCAAAATATAAAAATCCCCCTGAAGGGGGAGGTTTCAGACCAGCAAGGAAATCTGATGAAATTTTTAATCAACCGAGAAGAAATCTTATCTCCGTTACAGCAAATTGTCGGTGTTATTGAAAGACGGCAAACCATGCCTATTTTGGCTAATGTGTTAATTGTCGTCGAGGACAACACCCTTGTGTTAACCGGTACGGATTTAGAGATTCAAATTATTGCTAAGATACCACTTAAATCATCTGCAACCTCGGGCGCAATTACCGTTCCTGCCAAAAAACTGTTGGATATTTGCCGTTTATTAACCGCAGGCTCTGAGATTAAATTTGAAGTGCAACAAAACAAAGTCAAAATACTGGCTAATCGTAGCCGGTTTTCACTAAGCAGTTTACCGGCAAAAAATTACCCTGAGTTTGCCGAATCTCAATACGAGCATGAGTTTGAAATAAATGCTGGTACATTTAAAAAAGGCTTAGATAAAACTATTTTCTGCATGGCTAATCAAGATGTGCGCTATTACTTAAACGGCACATTTTTAAATATTTCAAATGACTTGATTAAGCTGGTTGCCTCTGATGGACATAGGCTCGCCGTCTTTGAAGACCACATACACAGCCCTACCGGTATTGAAGCAAGAATTATTTTGCCAAGAAAAGGTGTGATTGAGTTAAATCGAATTTTGGATGACCCTGAGCAAGTCTTAAACATTAAATTCTCCAGCAATCATATTCGTGTGGCTTATGCCAATTTGATTTTTTCCGCTAAGCTGGTGGATTCTAAATATCCTGATTTTAATAAAGTCTTTAATCAAGAATTTCTTGAGCCTATCGTCATACAAAAACAACTGCTTAAAGAGGCTTTAACTCGGGTTGCCGTTTTAGCCAACGAAAAGTATAAAGGTATTACTTTAGATATTGATAACAGCTTGAAAATCAGCACGCATAACCCTGAGCATGAAGAAGCTGAAGAAGAGCTATCGATTGAATACTCAGGCAATGCTTTATCTATTTCATTTAATGTGCAATACATTTTAGATGCGATAGCCAATATTGATACTGAGCAGGCGGTATTAAATATTGCGCAAAACTTAAGCAGTTGCATTATCGTAGAACCCGGCCAACCGGCTTATAAATTTATCGTTATGCCGATGAAGTTATAAAGCAATGAGTTTAATCAAGCTCGATATTCATCATGTTAGAAATATTCAACATATAACGCTGACGCCTTGTCCCGGTATTAATATTATCTTAGGTGAAAATGCGAGCGGAAAAAGCTCATTATTAGAAGCCATTTTTATTTTAGGCCGGGCAAAATCGTTTCGTACGCCTTCGATTAAATCGGTTATTCAACAACAACACAGTCAGCTCATCGTGACGGGGCAAACCCAGCAACCCGATGGTCGAATACAGCATATAGGCATTCAGCTAGATGGCAAAGCCATTGAAATTCGGATTAATCAACAATCCGGGCAAACGCGTTCCGATTTAGCCTACGCTTTACCCTTACAATTTATCCAACCTAAAAGCTACGAATTACTCGATGGCAGCGCCAAATTTCGGCGCGAATTTTTAGACTGGGGCGTGTTTAATGATACGCCCCGGTTTTTACCTGCTTGGCGCAATTATAAAAAAGCCTTAATGCAACGTAACTTTTTGCTAAAAACCAAAACGTATCGAGCAATTAGCGGTATGGAATAAGGAACTGATTAGCTACGGTCAATTAGTCAATCAATATCGCATGGAATATTTGGCAAAATTCATCCCGGCATTCAACAGTATTATTCATTGTTTTGTTGAGCTTACCTCATTAAATATCGGTTTTTATAGTGGCTGGGACGCTGATAAATCCTTTGAACAAGTGCTAACTGACGATTTAGAAAAAGATTTACGTTACGGTCATACCCATAGTGGCCCGCATCGCGCTGATTTAATCGTAACGATAAATAATACCTTAGCCAAAGATTTTGTCTCCCGAGGACAATTAAAGCTGCTGGTTTTAAGTTTAAAATTGACACAAATCCAGCTACTTGCTTCTGAGCATCATAATGCCGCTTGCATATTAATCGATGATTTTGCTGCCGAATTAGATGTTAACAATCGAGTAAAAGTCCTAAATTTTCTTTCTTCCCTCGCTTGTCAGGTGTTTGTGACGGCTACGGATATAGCGGATTTCGGCACATTTAATCAACTTGAGCACTGCAAAATGTTCCACGTGGAACATGGTCAGCTCAAGGCGATAAATTAAAAAAGGTTTCACGTGGAACATATTACAAGAGAAAAAACAAATGAGTGAAAAAGACAACCAGTACGACAGTTCAAGTATTCAAGTTTTGAAAGGGTTAGACGCCGTAAGAAAAACGCCCTGGTATGTATATAGGCGATACTGATGATGGCTCGGGCTTACATCACATGGTGTTTGAGGTCGTTGATAACTCGATTGACGAAGCATTAGCAGGTTATTGCAGCGAAGTTAAAGTCATTATTCATACGAATGGCTCGGTCACCGTTGCTGATGATGGTCGCGGTATTCCGGTCGATATTCATGAGGAAGAAGGCCGTTCCGCTGCTGAAGTGATTATGACGGTATTACATGCCGGCGGAAAGTTCGATGATAATGCGTATAAGGTATCGGGTGGTTTGCATGGTGTTGGTGTCTCTGTGGTTAACGCGCTGTCAGAAGAGTTAAATTTAGAAATTAAAAAGAATGGCCAACTTTATAAACAAAAATATCTATTAGGTGAGCCGGTTGCACCTTTAGCCGCCGTAGGTGAAGCAAGCGGTAGTGGTACGTTAATTAATTTTAGGCCAAGCTCGAATACCTTTAGTGATGTAGAATTTCATTATGAAATACTTGCTAAGCGTTTGCGTGAGTTATCGTTCTTGAATTCAGGTGTCAGAATCAGCTTAGAAGACGAAAGAATCGATAAAAAAGACGTGTTTGAATTTGAGGGTGGTATTAGTGCGTTTGTCGAGCATTTGAATAAGAATAAACAGCCACTATTCCCAGAAGTGTTTTATTTTAAAACCGAAAAAGAAGGCGTGACGGTAGAAGTCGCCATGCAATGGAATGATTCGTACCAAGAAAATGTGTTTTGTTACACCAATAATATTCCGCAACGGGATGGTGGCAGTCATTTAGCGGGTTTTAGAGGTGCTTTAACACGTACCGTTAATAATTACATTGAGTCTAGTGGTTTAGCAAAAAAAGAAAAAGTGGCCACTACCGGCGATGATGCTAGAGAAGGCTTAACCGCTGTCTTATCGGTTAAAGTGCCTGACCCAAAATTTTCATCACAGACCAAAGATAAATTAGTATCATCCGAGGTAAAGCCTATCGTTGAGTCGGCGATGAATGAAAAACTGCAAGAGTTCTTATTGGAAAAACCGCAAATTGCGAAAACTATTGCTGGCAAGATTATCGATGCGGCTAGGGCTAGGGAAGCCGCGCGCAAAGCCCGTGAAATGACGCGCAGGAAAACCACATTAGATATTGCCGGTTTGCCAGGCAAACTCGCCGATTGCCAAGAAAAAGACCCGGCATTATCAGAATTATTTTTAGTGGAAGGTGATTCAGCGGGTGGTTCCGCTAAGCAAGGTCGAGATAGAAAAACCCAAGCCATTTTGCCATTAAAAGGTAAAATTCTAAATGTGGAAAAAGCCCGTTTTGACAAAATGCTATCGTCAGAAGAAGTTGGAACCTTAATTACCGCTTTAGGCTGTGGCATAGGCAAAGACGAATACAACATCGAAAAACTGCGTTATCACCGCATTATTATCATGACCGATGCTGATGTAGACGGCTCGCATATACGAACGTTATTACTGACCTTCTTTTACCGGCAATTACCCGAAATAGTTGAGAAAGGTTATATTTATATTGCGCAACCACCGCTTTATAAAGTGAAAAAAGGTAAACAAGAACATTATGTCAAAGATGATATAGGTTTAAATGAATATTTAATTCAAATGGCCTTAGATAAAGCCTTGTTATTTACCGATGAAAATACCCCGCCGATACAAGGCCCTGGCTTAGAAAAACTCGCTAAAGAATACACTAAAGTCAAAGTGATTAACGAGCGCTTACATAGACGTTATGATGAAGAGGTGTTAGAGCAATTAACCTTAACACCGGTATTAACCGATACTATCAAGCAAGATATTGAGTTATTAACCGCTTGGCTTAATCACTTTAGCCAATTGCTTAATACCCGATTTAAAGCTGGGTTTTATGAAGTACAGTTGGACTATCAACATAGTAATGAATTTTCGCTTACCATTACTAAAACGCTTGCACAGCGTAGAAAAAATCATCGTCATACCTTCAGGTTTTTTTAACAGTAGCGACTATAAACAAATTGCCTACTATGTCGAACAAACTTTAGACATGTTTAGTGAACAGGCTTATATTCAAATGGGCGAAAAACAACAGCCTATCAGTAATTTTACCGAAGCGTTTTGACTGGATGATGAAAGAAACTAAGAAAGGCCAACACATTCAGCGCTACAAAGGTTTAGGTGAAATGAATCCTGAGCAATTATGGGAAACTACGTTAGATGCTAATAATCGACGCTTACTGCAAGTGAAAATTGAAGACGCAATTGCCGCAGATGAAATTTTTACTACCCTAATGGGCGATGTCGTTGAGCCTAGACGCGACTTTATTGTCAAAAACGCCTTAGATGTAACCAACCTGGATGTCTAATTATGCTGACTTACCCTACGATTGACCCGGTCGCACTCGCTATTGGTCCGTTAAAAATTCATTGGTATGGACTCATGTACTTAATCGGCTTTGTCGCCGTTTTTGTGCTAGGCCGAAAAAGCGCCCAACAAGCTTGGTCGCCTATTAAGCCAGAGGCTATAGAAGATATGGTGACTGTAGGTGCTTTAGGGGTCATTTTAGGTGGCAGAATCGGTTATATCTTGTTTTATAAGTTTACCGACTTTATCCACGACCCTCTGATGCTGTTGAAAATCTGGGAAGGTGGTATGTCGTTTCATGGCGGCATGTTAGGTGTATTTATCGCGATGTGGTTATTTGGCAAAAAACACGGCTGTAGCGTATTGCAACTCACCGATATTATTGCGCCATTAGCGCCTATTGGTTTAGGGGCGGGTAGGATAGGCAATTTTATAAACGCAGAATTATGGGGGCGGCCTACCGATGTGCCATGGGCGATGATATTTCCTACAGGCGGCCCTGAGCCAAGACACCCATCACAGCTTTACGAAGCCGTGTTAGAAGGATTAGTCTTATTCCTCATTATGCAATGGTATGCCAGGAAACAACGCCCGGTTATGGCCGTCACTGCGTTAGCCGTTTTGCTATACGGTTGTTTTCGTTTTTTTGTAGAGTTCTTTCGTATGCCCGACGCGCATTTAGGCTTTATCGCGTTAGATTGGCTAACAATGGGGCAATTATTATCGTTACCGATGATTCTTATCGGCGGCTTCATGCTGGTTTGGGCTTATCGCCAAGCCCATAACGCTTAAATCTTACACCAGGATTATTTCTCATGAATCACACAACACGCAGCACACTATGTGCATTGATATTCGTGACAGGTTATAGCTTAACCACACCTAGCCTAGCCGCCGATACTACGGATGCGTTCCAAGGCCTTTGGGTAGGCACAGACCCTAGTGATGGCGGTTTGCAAACCTGGTCAATTGCGGTTAACGATGAAGGGGGCTATCAAGTACGACTTAGCGATACCTATTTAAGAGCGTGTGCCGGTAATCGTGGCACCGTGCAAGGTACCGGCAATATTGACAGTAATGGCTACTTAGTTGCAGATTTAATCATTCAATGCTTGGTTAATCCCACTAATGAAACGTATATGGCGCCGATTGAGCTTAGTTTTACCTTTAAGCCACATAAGAATGGCTATTTAGAGGGTAGTACCACATCGAGTGTCACACAATTGCCCACCACGTTATTTAAAACTGGCACGGTTTCTTCAGAACTTGAAGGTGTCTGGTCAGGTACCGATCCAGATGACGGTGGTTTACAAACCTGGAGCATTGTGCGCAAAGGCAAACACTATCAGGTTCGGGTTAGTGACACGTATTTAAGAACATGCAATGGTAATCGTGGCAGCGTATTAGGCCAAGGCACATCAGATGACAGCGCTCAACTAAACGCACAAGTCAATGTGCAATGCTATAGCAACCCAACGAATGAAACCTATCAAAAACCGGTGACACTCAATTTTAACTTTACCTGGCATAAGCAAGGTTATTTAGAAGCCAGCACTCATTCAGGTGTAACTCAACACAAAACTACGTTGTTTAAAATAGCTAGTAGGACTAGCTTCTAAACACAGCTTTCTTATATTAAACAAGACATGTGAAAACACATTATGGTTTCCTGATTCACAATTGATGAAACAATCGTTAACGAGTTACCTGCCAAAAGAAAAAACGTTAATGTAAAACCAACAAACAACAGTAACAGCGCCAAGCTTTTAAATCCAAGCAATGATGGACAAAATCTGGCAACCAGGTAAAATTGCCCACCAAAATTGACTTTAATCCCAGTGAAACAATATCTTGATGGCAACAATAACCGTATTGAATGGACCGAACTTAAACTTGCTAGGGCTACGCGAACCCAATCACTACGGTAATAAAACCTTGGCCGATATTCAAACATTATTGGAAAACCAAGCCCAGCACTTGCAACATAAATTATCTTTCTATCAACGCAATGCCGAGCATGAACTTGTTGAGTTAATTCACCAAGCTTATTTCGAAAAGACCGATTTTATCATTATCAATCCTGCAGCATTTACCCATACCAGTATTGCGCTGCGCGATGCCTTATCAGCGACAAAAATTCCATTTATTGAAGTTCATTTATCGAATGTGTATGCGCGTGAACCCTTTAGAAAACAGTCTTATTTCTCAGATATTGCCCAAGGCGTTATTTGCGGATTAGGCGCAACCGGATACGAATTGGCTTTATTAGCCGCCCATCAGATTTTAGCCGAGAGACACTAAACCCATGGAAATTAGAAAAATAAAAAAACTAATAGAACTCATTGAAGCATCAGGCATTGCCGAGTTAGAAATTAAAGAAGGCGAAGAAAGCGTTCGTATTAGCCGTTATTCCAGTTCAGCCCCAGCCGCACCGGTTTATATGCCAGCACCGGCAGCACCCGCGATGGTTTCGGTTAGTTCGTTAACGCTGTCAGATGCTGGCGAAGAACCTGTTATTACCGGCCATATTGTAAAATCCCCAATGGTCGGAACGTTTTACCGCTCTGCTTCACCGGGTTCTAAATCATTTGTTGAAATAGGCCAAAGCGTACAAGCGGGCGATACCTTGTGTATTATTGAAGCAATGAAAATCTTAAACCAAATCGAAGCCGATAAGTCGGGTGTGATTAAACAAATTCTGGTTGAAAACGCTGAACCTGTCGAATACGGTCAGTCTTTATTCGTGATTGAATAATCCTACGAGGTAGTCATGTTCGACAAAATACTCATTGCCAATCGCGGCGAAATTGCACTACGCATATTGCGTGCGTGCAGAGAATTAGGTGTTAAAGTCGTTGCGGTGCATTCTGAAGCCGATAGGGATTTAAAACATGTACGCTTAGCTGATGAATCGGTATGCATAGGCCCCGCTGCATCAGTGGATAGTTACCTTAATATCCCTGCTATTATCAGCGCAGCCGAAGTCACCGATGCTGAGGCCATTCATCCAGGTTACGGATTTTTATCGGAAAATGCTGATTTTGCTGAAAAAGTCAAACAAAGTGGCTTTGTATTTATAGGTCCTAATGCTGACACAATACGCATGATGGGCGATAAAATTTCCGCTAAAAATGCCATGATAGCCGCAGGTATCCCTTGCGTACCTGGCGATAATGACCCCTTAACCGACGATAATAAAAAGAATTTAAAGCTAGCTCAAAAAATAGGCTATCCAGTCATTATTAAAGCCGCTGGCGGCGGTGGCGGTCGAGGTATGCGCACGGTACATACTGAAGCAGCATTGCTTAATGCCATTACCATGACTAAAGCAGAAGCCGCTACTGCGTTTGGTAATCCAACGGTTTATATGGAGAAGTTCTTAGAAGACCCGCGTCATATTGAAATTCAAGTCATGGCGGATGGGCATGGCAACGCGATTCATTTAGGCGAGCGCGATTGCTCTATGCAGCGTCGGCATCAAAAAGTCGTTGAAGAAGCACCCGCACCCGGTATTACTGAAGAGCAGCGTCGCTATATTGGTGAGCGCTGCGCAAAAGCCTGTATAGAAATTGGCTATCTTGGTGCAGGTACCTTTGAGTTTTTATACGAAAAAGGTGAGTTTTATTTCATTGAAATGAATACCCGCGTACAAGTTGAACATCCTGTCACTGAGATGGTGACTGGCTTTGATATTGTTAAAGAACAATTACGCGTGGCATCGGGTGAAAAGTTATCGATTACTCAGGAGCAAGTCGTCATAAAAGGCCATGCTATAGAATGCCGTTTAAATGCCGAAGATCCACGCACATTTATGCCGTGTCCAGGTGTCATCGAGCAATTCCACATGCCAGGTGGCCCAGGCATACGTTGTGAGACTCATATTTATAACGGTTATAAAGTCCCGCCTTATTATGACTCTATGATAGGTAAACTGATTGCTCATGGTGAAACACGCGCAAGCGCGATTGCCAGAATGAATACCGCGTTAAATGAAATTATTATCGACGGCATTAAAACCAATATCCCTTTACAGCAAGATATTATGAACGACAGCGCATTTGCGGCTGGTGGTCAAAATATCCACTACTTAGAAAAGAAATTAGGCATTTACTAATTCTTAAGCGCCGGTTTACCGGCGCCCCTTTTTATTTTGCTACTCTGTTTACACATGCCTTGGCAACAAATTTCAGTGACCACAGAAGAACGGTTGGCGTCAGATTTATCGGAGCTATTCAGCGAATTAGGCGCGCTATCAGTCACTTATATGGATGCAGAAGACCAACCTATCTATGAGCCTGATGTAGGTGAAATCAGAATTTGGCATAACACTCAAGTCATTGCTCTTTACGAAGCTGATGTTGATGTAGTCGCGATTAAAAGTGCTGTACAGCGCCGTTTTGCGGCTGAGGCTTTATCAGCTTGGCACATTGAAGACATTGAAGACCAAGCGTGGGAGCGGGCATGGATGCAGTATTATCAACCCATGAAGTTTGGTGCAACGCTATGGGTTTGCCCTACAGGCCAGGAATATCAAGAACCTGGTACCGTGTGTTTAACTATGGATCCAGGCTTAGCGTTTGGCACCGGAACCCATCCTACGACAGCTCTATGCTTAGAATGGCTAGCGGAGCATGAGCTAACTGATAAAACAGTGATTGATTACGGCTGTGGCTCAGGTATTCTCGCCGTTGCTGCAATATTATTAGGTGCAAAGCACGCTTATGCACTAGATATAGATCCACAAGCGTTAACCGCAAGCGCGGATAATGCCTTGAAAAATAACGTACAAAACCACATAACCTGTGTTTCTCCTGGGCAGCTAAACGACATCACAGCCGATGTTGTTATCGCCAATATTCTCGCTAAACCCCTGATTGAGTTATCAGAAACCATATTGAGTTTACTGAAACCGGGTGGCGATTTAGTTTTATCGGGAATTCTCAATGAACAAAACGATAAGGTTAAAGCTGCGTATTGTGAGGTAATACATTTTAATCCCGTGACCAGCCAAGAAGATTGGATACGTTTAGATGGGGTTAAACAAAGCCATCATGTACACCCGTTGCCCTAATTGCCGCCAGCCACAAACGGTTAGCGCCGAGCAATTAAGTCAAACTCGGGCTTTACTGTATTGTCGACACTGTGAAATTAAATTCGATGCATTAGAGTTGCTTTCAGAAACACCCGATGATGCAGCAAGGCTAAACTGGTTAAAAGCAGAAAACACAGACTTACCTTGGGAAAAGCCGACACAACCCTATTGGTTAATCGGTGTGTTTATTGCTTCTGCTTTATTAATTGCGCAAGGTCTTTATTTTGAATCGGCTAGGCTTACACAAAATAGTTATATTCGGCCTAGCTTAGAATGGGTATGCACACGGCTAAACTGTATATTACCCCGTTATAACAATACGGCTGAATTCGTCGTGAATTCTGAGTTTACCGAAGCAGGCGAACATTTTTTATTGACCGTACAACTCAGTAATAATGCCGGTTTTGCGCAAGACTATCCGTTATTAAAACTCAGATTTATGGACTACAACGGCAACCCATTTGCACAACGACTACTGTCTGTTCACGACTATGCACCGAATGCGGCCACAACGGTGTTAACGCCTGGTGCGTCTGTTGTCTTATCACTTGCAATTGCCCGCCCTGCTAATAAAGTGGGCGGCTATACCCTGGATATTCAAAGTTAATGGCTTACCCTGAACTTTTTCTAAAGAAAAACGAAGACTTACGCATACGCAAAGGGCATTGCTGGGTTTTCAGTAATGAAATCGATACCCGTAAATCACCTATTGCTGATTTAGCCCCTGGTGAATTAGTACAACTTTTAAGCGCGGATGGAAAATCCTTAGGCACGGCTTATGCTCACCCTCATGCGTTAATTGCGGCCCGCTTATTAAGTCGTAAGCCCGCATTAAAAATGTGGCTTAAATTTTTTTAAAGAACGCATTCATACTGCATCAATATTACGTGACACCTTATTTGATAAACCGTGCTACCGTCTTGTTTACGGTGAAAGCGACGGATTGCCTGGGTTAGTCATAGATAGGTTTGGTTCGGTGTTTAGCGTACAAATCACAACCGCTGGTATGGAAGTCCGTAAGGATTTGATTTTAAATGCACTTATTGAGCTATTTGCACCTACCGCTGTGATGTTTAAAAACGATAACGGACAGCGCGAATTAGAGCAATTAAGCTTAGTATCCGAATTAGCTTATGGTGTCATACCTAACCCGCTACTGATTGAAGAAAATAATGCCACGTTTGAAATTGATATAGCCGGAGGACAAAAAACCGGTTGGTTTTATGACCATCGTTCAAGTAGACAACTAGCTGCAAGTTTTTCCAACGGTTTAAAAGTATTAGACTTATTTTGTTATACCGGCGCTTGGAGTATTCCGGCCGCAAAAGCCGGTGCCGCGCATGTCATCGCGGTCGATGCGTCCGCTGATGCACTTGCACTGGCAGAAGCTAATGCTGAGCGCAATCATGTTGCCCATAATACCCAATTCATTCGTAGCGATGTCTTTGACTATTTAAAACAAGCGCGCTTAGACAATGAATTATTTGACGTTATCATTGTAGACCCGCCCGCATTAATTAAGCGTAAGAAAGATTTTAAAGCAGGCTATGAAGCGTATCGACGCTTGAATCAACAAGCGTTGCAAGTCTTATCAAAAAACGGTGTGTTAATCTCCGCATCGTGTTCATTTCACTTGAGCCGTGATAATTTGCATGAGATATTACGTGCCTCCAGTCGGCATATAGACCGACACTTAGCCTTTTTCGCCAGTACCGGACAAGGCATGGATCATCCTATTGATCCAGCTGTTCCGGAAACAGAGTATTTAAAAACCTTTTTTTGCCGCGTTACCTCAAGCTTTTAAAGACAATGAGCAAGGTTTATGGTCACAAACGAATCTTTAGACAACTGTGCATTATGCGGTCAGACAGTCGAAATAAAAGGTTTTTCGCTGACTACGTTAGACGGCGAAGTTAAATTTTGCTGTGGCGGTTGCCTAAGTATTTATCAATTACTGCATACTGAGCAAGAACAGAACACTCAAATAACCACAACCAATAACAACGAGGAAAAATAAGAATGAAAGCCTGTGAATCCTGCTCACGTGTCGAAATCGGCAAAAATCATGAAGATGTGCCGTTTTGGTTAAGAATGGTCGGTATGGTATTGATTTATATCCCCCTATTAACATTACCGTTTGTCATACTCAGCGCCTATCTTACCTATTGGCACTTACGCTTTGTTGGGGCAAAAAATCTAAAAACGTGGAAAGATTACATACCTGACAGAAAAAGCTACCGTTACACTTACCAAACCCAAATCACCATGACACCTACCTTTGTCGGTTGTATCTCTAAATACAAAATTGTTTTGGTATGCTAACTGCAGTTGGTATTGCCCCTATAGCGTAGCATTATTCCAATGGCACACTTACTTAGTAAAACTGGTTGAAAACTGGTGGTGCCCTTTTCATCACGAGAAAAAACCTGAATATTCTGACGCACCTATCGATCAATCGTTTTGGCACATTTACCCAGCAGATATTGGTAAATTAACCGATGAGGACCGTTATAATCCAACCTGGAACGAAGACGTCGCTAATAAGCAAGACAAATAATTAACAGCTCGTTCCTACGCCTAGAGCAGCGTGGGAACGAGCAAACGGTTATAACAACCGTGCGATAGAAAATTGCTTGGCTTCGGGCAACCCCTGGCAAATTTGAATGGCCTTATGGAAATACTCATCAGCAGCAATAGGTCCAGATAGCTCACATAATACGGTGTAAACTAGGTGAACTAACGAGTGATAACAATCCTCAGGCAGTGTTTCTAGCCAATCGAACTCATTGGGAGTGTTTTTCCAAGCGTTGAGAATAGTTGAATCGCAATGGTCTTCTTCGTCCGCCATCTCAATAAGAATAGTGAAAAACTCACTAGGCTCCGATACAGCATTTACGATTAACGTCAAAAATTTAGCCAATACCACATAGTAAGCTGGTTTAGTGTCTGGCGTTGCTAAGGTTTCTGCAACAGCCTTATGCTTAGCATTAGGCGTTGTTTCAAGGGTAGAATTTTGAATAAGTGTAAGTGGGTCTATAGTCAATACGGATTCTTGTTCCATTAATTGATGGAACTGTCCATAAATTGTTTTTTTTATTAAGGCATCGATAGCAAATTCAGAACATATTTTGCTGATATAAGCAATCATATTACTAATGCTATCTTGTTGATAATGTTGTTCTAATATTTTAATGGACTCAATTAATTGAGCCTGGTCTAAATACGGTTCAAAACAAATCCACGCAACTTGTCGGCGCCGTTTTCTCATATCTAAGCTCATAACACCTCCTCTTTAAGACTCAGAATCCAAGCGCTTCTGGAATTCAGGGTAACCGATTTCAAAATGCTCAGTGTAATCCAACCCTCGTTGTTGATGCAGTGTCGATGCTTTAATGCCTATAGTTTTATCAAGCAACTTAAAAAATATAAAAGCCAGAGGAAACGCCCAGACAAAGGCCATGATTACGCCAAGCGCTTGCACTGCTAAACCATGCCAGCTAAAACCTGATTTAATAAACACCGCCACCGCAAGCGTACCCCAAATTCCCGCAGCGCCATGCACGGCAAAAGCACCCACGACATCGTCAAGTTGATATTTATCGAGTAAGCGTACCGTGAGCAGATAAAAAATAGCTCCAATAAAACCAATCATAATCGCTGATGATGGCGTGATGTAAGCGGCACTGGCCGTCACACTGACCAATCCAGCCAAGCTACCGTTTACCGTTGCCGACATTAAAACCGGCTCTTTACGCCAGTACATATAACACAATGCGCTAACACCGCCCGCACAACCACCTAAGTGTGTGTTTAGTAAAACTAATCCAACGTTATCTTTTTCAAAACTGCTAATACTGCCGCCGTTAAAGCCAAACCAACCAATCCACAGAATAAAACCGCCTAAAGCCACATAAGGTAAGTTATGACCTGGAATATCACGTGACTCACCGCTTCTGGAATACCTTCCTAAACGTGGGCCTAAGACGATAACACCGGCGAGTCCACACCACGCGCCTATAGAATGAACCACGGTAGAGCCGGCAAAATCAATAAAACCTAAACCGGCTAACCAACCGTGCTCATTCCAAACCCAACTACCGTAAATGGGATAAATGACACCGGTTACTATACCACTAAATATCATATACGCTGGAAAATGCATACGCTCAGCAACTGCACCGCTAACTATGGTAGCGGCAGCACCGGCAAACATCATTTGATAAGCGAGTTTAATCGCTTCCGCCATAGTAAAAGACTCGGGCGCGAATTGGCTGGTCCCAAACCAACCCGTGTGATTCATGCCAAACATCACACCATAACCAAAGCCCCAAAAAATTAACCCACCTAAACACATATCCATATAGTTTTTCATTAAAACATTAATCGCATTTTTTAGCTCTGGCTGCACCTGATTCTAAAAAGGCGAAGCCTGCCTGCATAAAAAAAAACCAACGCCGTACACATGGCTATCCAAATTAACTGTAATTCACTCATAGTGCTCTCAAAATCAACAAAGAAGACTTGTTACACAGCAAATAATCAGCCAACTCTTTTTGATAACGTACATAACAAGTTGATAACGATATATCGGCTTATTTTTAGAGTTACTAATAAAAACAAAACCTTAAAAAAAAAGTGCCACTGATTAAATTATCGCGTGCTCAATAATAATTGAAAAGTTTTAAGCACTTTATTGGTGCAAAAACAAAAGTAAATGAATCGTAATGCTCAACAATGGACTCTCAGCTATTGACTATGATTGGCTAGCTATTACTGCATGATAGAGTGGAAAAGATAGGTTGCCTCTTGACAAAAAGTTACATTGATATTTTAATTAACATCGTTAACTTTATTTATGGTGTTATATGGGTATAACTGAACGACGCGAGCGGGAGCGCCTAAACATCCGCAATAAAATCTTAGATGCTGCACGCGAATTATTTGCTGTCGATGGTTATGACGCGGTAACGATGCGCCGTATTGCTGATGCCATTGATTATTCACCCACGACGATTTACCTGTATTTTAAAGATAAAGATGCGCTGATTCGTGAGTTATGTCGGATAGATGGTGCGTCGCTCGCAGAAGCTTTTCAAAAAGTGGCTGCTGAAGCAAATCCATTGCAACGGCTACGCGCTATAGCAAAGATTTATGTCGATTTTGGCATTCAACACCCTAACCATTACCGGTTATTGTTTATGACGACTCGGCTGAACGAGGCCGAATATTTACCAGAAATGGGCCATGGCAATCCAGAAACCGATGGTTACGAATTATTGCTAAACACGTTTAATCAAGCCATTGCTCAGCAGTTGTTATTGCCCCATTTAGTCGATGCGCATTTGCTAGCGCAAGCGTTTTGGGCAAGCGTACATGGCATTGTCGCGATTCATTTAACAATTTATGGCGACCCATGGGTGGAGTGGCGTAGCTCAGAAGCCATTACAGAACTGACTATTGATACATTGCTGCGAGGGGTAACACGATGACTTATCGAAATAAAACGTTAATACCACATCGATTTATTCAGCTTATGCTGTTAATAATGCTCGACACTGGGTTATCGGCGTGTACTGAATCAAAGCCTAATTTAGCTCAACCGCGTCCCATTAAAACGGTCACCGTGCATTATGAAACCTTAACAAGCACTAACCGTTATTCAGGCGAAGTGCGTCCACGCGTTGAAACACCTTTGGCATTTCAAGTAGGCGGTAAATTAGCTAAACGTTTTCGTCGATATAGGCTCATCTATTAAACGCGGCCAATTGCTAGCGACGCTGGATCAAACCGATCTGCGCTTAGACGAAACGGGCTCAGAGGCGCAATTAGCCGCTGCTCAAGCTGAATTAGCGCAAGCGCGCAAAGACTTAAATCATTTGGTTAAGCTATACGAACAACAATTAGCCAGCCAAGCTGCGGTTGATAAACGTCAAGACCAAGTGCGCACGGCAGAAGCGCATGTCGCAGCGGCACGTGCAAGCCAAGGCAGTTATGCGCGTAAATCAGCCTATACCGAATTAACCGCCGACTATGATGGCGTGATTACATCTGTTGAAGCCGAGCCAGGTCAAATCGTCGCGCCCGGCCAAACTATAGTTAAGCTCGCACAGCCGCAACAACAAGACGTCGTGATTAGCGTACCGGAAAACCGCTTACGCGATGTGCAAACCGCTTCGGTCATTAATGTCAACTTATGGGCAAAACCTCAACACTTTTATCAAGCTAAAATCCGAGAACTATCACCAGGTGTTGATGAGGTGTTGCGTACCTTCACCGTTAAGGTGGCGATTTTAGATGCCGATGCCGATGTCGATATGGGTATGACGGCAACGGTTCATGTACAAAAAAATCAACTAAATCCCATCGCGAAACTGCCACTAACAGCCCTTACCCAGGTAAATGGTCAGCCGTCAGTTTGGGTTTTTAATGCAGTTAACGCCACCGTAGAACCGCGTAGCATCACATTGGAGCGCTATGATAATGAGTACGTTAATGTTTTATCAGGTGTTAACGAAGGCGAGCTTATTGTTAGCGCAGGTGTGCATAAGCTTATGCCTGGGCAAACTGTGCGGTTATTGGGAGATAAACCATGAGCGGGATTAACTTATCGGATTGGGCATTACGCCACCAATCATTTGTTGCTTATTTAATGGGTGTCAGTTTATTAGCAGGAGCCTTAGCGTATTTTCAATTAGGCCGGGCAGAAGACCCTGAATTTACGATAAAAACCATGATTGTCAGTGCTGAATGGCCGGGAGCAACCGCACAAGAAATGGAGCAGCAAGTCACGGATAGATTGGAAAAAAAATTACAAGAAACGCCTTGGTTGGATTTTGTTCAAAGCTACTCAGAATCCGGCCATTGTTTGATTTTTGTTAATCTCAAAGACTATGCGCCTAATTCAGCCGTACCTGATGCCTGGTATCAAGTCAGAAAAAAATTAAGTGATATTTCACACACTTTGCCACAAGGCGTGCGTGGCCCATTTTTTAATGATGAATTCGGCGATACCTACGGCACCATTTATGCGTTTACCGCCGACGGGTTTAGTCATGCCGAGTTAAAAGATGCCGTCGATGATGTCAGGCAAGAATTACTGCGTATTCCCAATGTCGCAAAAGTCGATTTAATCGGCGTGCAACAAGAAAAAATTTACGTTGAAATCTCGCATCGTAAATTGGCTAATTTAGGTATTGACCCCATGATAATGGTGCAAACCTTACGCCAGCAAAACGATATGAATCCCGCAGGCAGTATCGATACGGCAAGCGATAAAATTTATTTACGTGTGAGCGGCGATTTAAAATCCGTAGAAGCCATTCGTGAGATAGGTATTGAAGCGAATGGACGCCAATTCCGTTTAGGCGATATTGCTAGAATTTATCGCGGTTATGCTGAACCTATGACGCAAAAGTTCCGCTATCAAGGACAAGATGCGATAGGCCTTGCGGTCTCTATGACTAAAGGCGGCGATATTTTAGCGTTAGGAGAGCAACTATCAGCAGAAATTCAACGCTTATCCGCTAATTTTCCTGTAGGCATAGACGTCCATCAAGTCTCTGACCAACCACGCGTCGTCATGCATTCAGTCAATGAATTCATGAAAAGCTTAGGCGAAGCTATCGTTATTGTTTTGGCAGTGAGTTTTTTATCGTTAGGCTGGCGCACTGGACTGGTCGTCGCGTTGTCGATTCCCTTAGTACTGGCCTTAACGTTTTTAATCATGAAATTGTTAGGCATTGATTTACAACGTATTTCATTGGGCGCACTCATTATTGCCCTAGGGCTACTCGTTGACGATGCTATTATTTCGGTTGAAATGATGGTGGTTAAAATGGAGCAAGGCTGGGATAGAGTTAAAGCTGCGACGTTTTGCGTATACCTCAACCGCTTTTCCTATGTTAACGGGCACCTTAGTCACCGTTGCCGCCTTCACGCCGGTTGGTTTTGCTAAATCATCCGCCGGTGAATATTGTTTTAGTATTTTCGCTGTAGTGGGGATTGCGTTATTAGTGTCTTGGCTAGTCGCGGTTATTTTTACTCCCTATATTGGCTACTTGATATTGCCTAACCAAGCGGGTAAAGCCGTACATAATGAAGCTGAAATCTATCATCGCGGTATTTATCCGTATTTTAGACGCCTGTTGTTGAGTTGTTTACGGCATAAACGCTTGATATTAGCGTCGACAGCATTAATTTTTGCGCTGGCCATAACGGCATTCCGCCATGTCGAGCAACAATTTTTTCCGTTTGCCGATAGACCTGAAGTGTTAATTGATTTATGGCTACCGCAAGGGGCATCCATTTTAGCGACCGAGCAGCAAACGCGTAAAGCGGAAGCGCTATTACAAAACGACGCTGACATTGTTAATTATGTCAGCTATGTAGCGCTGGCTCACCCCGGTTTTATCTGCCTCTCGATCAACAGTTAGATCACAATAATTTCACCCAAATCGTTGTATTAACAAAAGACTTAGCTGCTCGCGAACGCTTAATCACACGGCTACGCCAAGCGTTTGACAATGATTTCACGTTATTGCGAGCGCGCTTAAATCGATTAGAAAATGGGCCGCCGGTAGGTTTTCCTGTGCAATTTCGTGTTTCAGGCCGAGATGTAACACAAACCCGGCAAATCGCTGAAGCCGTGGCCGACATTATGCGTAAAAATCCGCACACTTTAGATGTGCAATTGGATTGGAGCGAGCCGAGTAAAGCGGTGCATTTGGACGTTGACCAAGATAAAGCCCGGATACTTGGAGTGAGTTCGCAAGATATTTCATTTGTGTTGAACACTATGTTATCAGGGCTTGCGATAACTGATTATCGTGAAGATAACAAATTAATTGAAGTGTTAGGCCGTAGCGAAGCGAGCGAGCGTAATAATCCGGCATTAATCGAAGAAATTCATGTGCAAACGCGTAATGGCAAAGCGGTGCCGCTGAGTCAAATTGTCAAGGTCAACTATGGCTTTGAAGACGGTATTATTTGGCGGCGCGACCGTTTTCCAACCTTTACCGTGCGCAGTGATATTCGCGACGCTACGCAAGCGCCCGAGGTCGCAGCTCAAATTGAGCCTTTATTAGAGCCATTACGCGCTACATTACCTGATGGTTATCGCATTGAAATCGGTGGCGCAGTCGAAAGCAGCCAAAAAGCGCAAGCCTCAATTAATGCCGTTATGCCGTTAATGCTGTTTAGTTTAGTGACGTTATTAATGGTGCAACTGCAAAGCCTTAAGCGCACCACCATGGTCTTAATGACGGCACCGCTAGGTATGATTGGCGTAACTGCATTTTTTATTGTTGTTTCATGTGCCAT